>DASZRO010000080.1 GCA_035550055.1 Mycobacteriales bacterium
CGGTCGAGGAACTGCCGGTACTCGAGCGCGGTCAGCGGCTGGCGGCCGTAGAACTCCGGGTCGCGGGCTTCGTCGGTCTGGCGCTCCCACCCTCGCGCCAGCGAGACCTGCGGCAGCAGATAGGTCTGCGGCCACAACGTCTTGGTCGCGAGCACCTCGACGCGGTACTGCCGAAGGTCGGGCTGGTGGGTCAGCTCGGTCAGCAGCGGCGTGACGAAAGCCTTTGTCGAGGCAGGCCCGTTCGCGACCTCCATGTCGTTGAACAGCTGGGCGCTCGGCAGCAGCGCGGCGACGACGACCGCCCCGGCCAGCAACGGCCGCGGCAGCCTGGCGACCGCGACCAGCGCAGGCGCTGCGCCGAGCACGGCGATGCGGGTGGCGTTCGCGCCCACCGGCGAGTGGAACAGGTAGCAGCCGACCAGCAGCCACAGCGTCAGCCAACCCACGACGCGCAACCGCCGCCCCACCGGGCTGAGCATCACGAGCACCGTGGTCGCGAACGACATCACCAGTGAGGTGAACGTGAAGGGCTCGTAGCCGCCACGGGACCCGCTCACCAGGACGGCGATCACGACCAGCGACACGGCGACGCCGATCACCGCGGCGAGTCCGGACTTTCGCCGTCTGGGTCCGGCCAGCACCGTCGCACCGGCCGCCACGGCGAGCAGCACGCCCGCCACGGGGCTGGTCGCAGTGGTGGCGACGCCAGCGACGAACGCCAGCCACGGGCGGCGACGCTCGACCGCCAGCATCGCAGCCAGCGCGACGACGACACCGGTCGCGAACGTGATGCGCCCGGACAGCACGTCGAAGGTCCCGGACAGCGCCACGGCGATCGCACCGGCGCGAGAGCGGCGGGTCGGCGCCAGCAGCGGCACCGAGACCGCGCCGGCCGCGAAGATCGAGAGCGCGCCGAGCCAGACCGGACCGAACCACGCCAGCAGCGGCGGGGTGACGAGGCTGTAGCTGGCGGTCGGCGTCCCGCCGTACCAGCCCGTCCAGTACGAGACGAAGCCGCTGCGCCGGAACAGCTCGGCGCGTGCGGTCTGCGCCGCGAGGTCCGCGGTGTGCGGCGCGACCAGCCAGTAGCCGATCCCGAGAACCGCAGCGGTCAGCGTCGGCGCGAGCCACTGCGGCCGCGCCGGCAACGGGTCGGTCACGAGGCGAACACCTGCTCGTGTACGACGCGCGCCCGGCGGGTGGCCCGACGGTAGTCGTCGAGCAGCGCCGCGCCATGGCCCGCGGGATAACCCATCGCGCGGGCAATCGCGCCGAGCGCTCGAGAGTCGGACGGCAGGACATCCGACGCCCGACCGCGGGACAGCATGATCGCGTTGCGCACCCGGGTCGCGATCACCCATGCATCCTGCAACGCCCGCGCGTCATCGGCCGTCAGCAGCCCCGCGTCGGCGCCTGCCCGTGCCGCGTCGATCGTCGACGTCGTACGCAGCGCGGGCACCGCATGACCGTGCCGCAGCTGCAACAGCTGCACCGTCCACTCGACGTCGGACAGGCCGCCGCGCCCGAGCTTGATGTGGAACGCCGGGTCCACCCCACGCGGGAGCCGCTCGGCCTCCATCCGCGCCTTGAGCCGGCGGATCTCCCGCAGCTGCGCAGGGTCGAGGCCGACCGCCGGGTAGCGCAACGGGTCGACCAGCGCCACGAACCTCTCGCCGAGGTCGGCGTCGCCGGCGATCGGGCAGGCGCGCAGCAGCGCCTGCATCTCCCACGGCGCCGACCATCGCTCGTAGTACTCGGCGTACGACGCGAGGCTTCGGACCAGCGGGCCCTGCCGGCCCTCCGGGCGCAGGTCGGCATCGACGACGAGCGGCGGGTCGGGAGCGGGCCTGGCCAGCAACCGCCGTAGCTCTTGCGCCACCTCGTGCGCCGCGGCGGTGCAGTGCGGCCCGTCCGCGCCGACCGGCTCGTAGACGAACAGGACGTCGGCGTCGCTGCCGTAGCCCTGCTCGCCTCCGCCGAGCCGGCCCATCCCGATGACGGCAAGCCGCATCGGCAGTTCGCGCTCGGCCGTGGCGACCACGCTGCGGGTCGCGGTCTCGAGGGCGGCGGACAGGGTCGCCGCCGCGACGTCGGAGAGCGCCTCGCCGACGGCTTCGACGTCGACGATGCCGAGGAGGTCGCCGCAGGCGATCCGGATCAGCTCCTGCCGCCGAAGGGCGCGGGCCGCGTCGGCTGCGGTCTCCCCGTCGTCGTAGCGGCGGGCCGCCGACACCAGCTCGTTGCGCAGCAGGTCGGCGGGGCGCAGCTGCAGCTCCTCGTCCGTGGCGAGCAACGCCACGGACTCGGGCGCCCGGCCGAGCAGATCAGCCAGATAGCGGCTCGTCGCGAGCAGGCGGGCCAGCCGTTCCGCGGTCGCGCCCTCGTCACGCAGGACACGCAAGTACCACGGCGTCTGGCCCAACGCGTCGCTCACCTGCCGGAAGGACAACAGCCCGGCGTCAGGATCGGCGGCCTCGGCGAACCACCCCAGCATCGCCGGCAGCAGGGCGCGCAGGATCGCGGCGTTGCGGCTGATGCCGGAAGTCAGCGCCTCGATGTGGCGCAGCGCCGCGTCGGGGTCTCGAAACCCGAGCGCTGCCAACCGCGACGAGGCGGCGGCCGCAGTGAGCCGGGTGCCTTCCGCCGGCAGCCGCGCGACCGCGTTGAGGAGCGGGCGGTAGAAGAGCTTCTCGTGGATGCGGCGTACCTCGCGGACGTGGCCGTCGTACTCGGCTTGCCACGACGCGATGTCCTTGCGTCCCATCGACCGGGCCAGCCAGCGCAGGCCGCGCTCGTCGACCGGCAGCAGGTGGGTACGGCGCAGGTGCTGGAGCTGGAGTCGATGCTCGACGGTGCGCAGGAACCGGTACGCCGCGGCAAGCTGCGCCGCGTCGTCCCGCCCGACGTAACCGCCGTCCGCGAGCGCGGCCAGCGCGACCAGCGTGGTGGGACTGCGCAACGCCTCGTCACCGCGGCCGTGCACCAGCTGGAGCAGCTGCACCGCGAACTCGACGTCCCGCAGCCCGCCGGGTCCGAGCTTCACCTCACGGCGCGCGTCGGTGGCGGACAGCGTCCCGACCACGCGCCGGCGCATCGCCTGCACGTCCTCGACGAAGCTCGGCCGTCCCGCAGCGCTCCAGACCATCGGTGCGACGGCGTCGAGATAGGCCGCGCCGAGCTCCGCGTCGCCCGCGGCGTACCGGGCCTTGAGAAGCGCTTGGAACTCCCAGGTCTTGGCCCAGCGCTCGTAGTAGCCGACGTGGCTGGCCAGCGTCCGCACGAGCGGGCCCGAACGTCCCTCGGGACGCAAGGCGGCGTCGACCGGCCAGATCGTCCCTTCCGGTGTCGGGTCAGAGCACGCGTGCATGAGCGCCATCGCGCGCGCGGTGGCCGCCTGCTCGGCGGGCTCGCCGACGAAGACCACATCGACGTCGCTCACGTAGTTGAGCTCCCGGCCGCCGCACTTGCCCATCGCGATGACGGCGAGCCGGGCGTCGTCGGGATGCGCGGTCGAAGCGATGGTGAAGGCGGCACCGAGCGTCGCGTCGGCCAGGTCGGCGAGCTCGGCCGCGACGTCGTCGACCACGAGGTCACCGCACAGGTCTCGGGCCGCGAGCCGCAGCAGACACTCGCGATAGCCGATGCGCAGGGCGTCGAACGCCTCGCGGCCCGCCCGGCCCGCGACGGCGGCATCGAGAGTGGCCTGCAGCCCGTAGTGCGTCGGCCGGCTGACGATCACCGCCTCGTCCCAGAGCAGGCGCCAGGACTGCGGGTGGCCGGCCATCCATTGCCCGAGCGCGGCGCTGCCGCCGAGCACGGCGAAGAGCCGGTCACGGAAGCCGAGGCTGGCGCGCACGGCGGCGACCAGCTCGTCCCGATCGTCAGCCTCTGCCAGGCGGGCAAGACCGGCAAGAGCCCGGTCGGCGTCGGGACACAGCGACAGCGCGTCCAGCACCACGTCGTCGGTGGCGAGGCCGAGCTCGGCGAGCCGGACCACCCCCGCCCCCGGGTCGGTGAAGCCCGCTCGTGCCAGGCGACCGCTGCTGCTCGCAGTGCGATCCCCGCTGGTCACAGCCAGGCACGCTACTGCGTCAGCCCGTGACCGAACCCCGGTTGACGACCGCCGCGAACCGCTTCGACAGCTCCTCTCCGACCCGCGCGATCACCCGGTCCGCCGACCGGATCGGGGCGACGATCTCCTCGACGTCGCGGTCCTCCGCAGCGGCCCACGAGGCCACGAGCGCCGGCGCCGCCTCGACGTGGAACTGCAGGCCCCACGCCGCCTTGCCGACCCGGAAAGCCTGGACCGGATAGCGCTCGCTGGAGGCGAGCAGCGTGGCGCCGTCGGGGAGCTCGGTCACCGTGTCGTAGTGCCACTGCACGACCGGGAACGTCCCGCCGACCAGCAGGCTGTCGCGGCCGTCGCCGCTGACCTCGCCGAGTCCGATCTCCGGCCCGTGCGCGCCGCGCTCGACGCGACCACCGGTCGCCACCGCGAGCAGCTGAGCACCGAGACAGACGCCGAGAGTCGGCACGCCCCGCGCGACCGCGTCGGCGAGCAACGCCTTCGTCGCGGGAAGCCAGGACACCACGTCGTCGTCGTTGGCACCCATCGGGCCGCCCATGACGATCAGCGCGTCGGCATCGACCGTCGACGGCAGAGGGACTGCGGCGTACGGGTGGCGGACGTCGAGCTCGACGCCGTACGCCGGCAGCCAGTCGGCAAGCCGGCCCGGATCTTCGTGCGCGACGTGCTGGACGACGAGGGCGACGGCCACGTCGGTCAGAGCAGCGGCAGGTAACGGGAGAGCTCGAACGGCGTGACCTGGCGCCGGTAGTCCTCCCACTCGGCCCGCTTGTTGCGCATGAAGAAGTCGAACACGCCCTCGCCCAGAGTCTGCGCCAGCAGCTCGGAGCCCTCCATGACCTTGATCGCGTCGGACAACGAACCCGGCAGCGGCGCGATGCCCATCGCGCGGCGCTCGACGTCGGTGAGCGCCCACACATCGTCCTCGGCGCCTTCCGGAAGCTCGTAGCCGTCCTCGATGCCCTTCAGCCCTGCGGCGAGCAGGACGGCGTACGTCAGGTACGGGTTGCACGCCGAGTCGGGTGAGCGGATCTCGATACGCGTCGAGTTGCCCTTCTGCGGCTTGTACATCGGGATGCGAATGAGCGCCGAGCGGTTGTTGCGGCCCCAGCAGACGTACGCCGGCGCCTCGCCGCCGCCCCACAGCCGCTTGTAGGAGTTCACCCACTGGTTGGTGATCGCGGTGAACTCCGCCGCGTGGACCAGCAGGCCCGCGACGAACGCCTTGCCGACCTTCGACAGCGACAGCGGGTCGCTGCCGTCGTGGAAGGCGTTACGGTCCCCCTCGAACAACGACAGATGCGTGTGCATCGCGGAGCCCGGCTGCTCGGCGAACGGCTTCGGCATGAACGTCGCGAACACGCCTTGGGAGAGCGCGACCTCCTTCACCACGAGCCGCATCGTCATCAGGTTGTCGGCGGTGGTGAGCGCATCGGCGTACCGCAGGTCGATCTCCTGCTGCCCCGGCGCGACCTCGTGGTGGCTGAACTCGACGCTGATGCCCATCCGCTCGAGCATGGTGATCGCCTGGCGGCGGAAGTCGTGGCCGAGGTCGTGCGGCGTCTGGTCGAAGTAGCCGCCCGAGTCGATCGGGGCGGGCAACAGGTCGACGTCGGTCGGACGGTCGCGCAGCAGGAAGAACTCGACCTCCGGGTGCACGTAGAACGTGAAGCCGAGGTCGGCGGCACGCTGCATCGACCGGCGCAGCACGTGACGGGGGTCGGAGTACGACGGGGTGCCGTCCGGGGTGAGGATGTCGCAGAACATCCGCGCCGTACCGGGCTGCTCGTCTCGCCACGGCAGCACCTGGAACGTCGCCGGGTCGGGCTTGGCCAGCATGTCCGACTCGTGCACCCGGGCGAACCCCTCGATCGCCGAGCCGTCGAAGCCGATGCCCTCGGCGAAGGCCCCTTCGAGCTCGGCGGGCGCGATCGCGACGGACTTGAGGAAGCCGAGCACGTCGGTGAACCACAGCCGGACGAAGCGGATGTCGCGTTCCTCGATCGTGCGAAGCACGAACTCCTGCTGACGATCCACGCGCCCAGCGTAGGTCCCCCGCGTTACAACCGCATGACACGCTCCCCCGCCCCCGAAGTAGCACACGAAGGGCCCCATCGGCGGTCGAGTTGTGCCGCGTGTCCGTTTTCCCGACCACGTTGTGTGCTGCTTCGGGCACGCGGGGGCCGGATTCGGGTGCGGCGGTGGGATCTAGCCTGGAGGCATGCCGCGACTGCGCGTAGCGCTTGCGCAGGACGACTTCACGGTTGGCGACCTGGCCGGCAACGCCGCGCTCGTCGTCTCCCTGACGCGTACGGCGGTGGCGCAAGGCGCCCAGCTCGTGGTCTTCCCGGAGATGGCACTGACCGGCTACCCGCCGGAGGACCTGGTGTTGCGGCCGTCGTTCGTCGAGGCCTCCCGCACGGCGCTGGAAGCGCTTGCCGTTCGTCTCGACGACGAGGGGCTCGGCGACGCGGGCGTCGTCGTCGGCTATCTGGACCGATGCCCCAACCCGGCGCCGCGGGTCGGCCGGCCGGCCGGCGAACCGCAGAACGCCGCGGCGTTCATCCACCGTGGCGGCGTCATCGCGCGTTACGCGAAGCATCACCTTCCGAACTACGGCGTGTTCGACGAGTTCCGCTACTTCGTTCCGGGCGACGGGCTTCCGGTTGTCCGGTTCGGCGACGTCGACATCGCAATGACCATCTGCGAGGACCTGTGGCAGGAGGGCGGCCCGATCGCGGTCGCCCGTGAAGCCGGCGCCGGGCTCGTGATCTGCATCAACGGCTCGCCGTACGAACGCAACAAGGACGACGTACGCCTCGAGCTCGTGACCCGCCGCGCTGCCGAAGCGGGCGCCACCCTCGCCTACGTCAACCTCGTCGGCGGCCAGGACGAGCTCGTGTTCGACGGCGACTCACTCATCGTCGCCTCGGACGGCGAAGAGCTCTCGCGGGCGGGGCAGTTCGCGTCGCAGCTGCTCGTCGCCGATCTCGACCTGCCGGCCGCCACTGGCGCCCGCACCGGTCCCACCGACGCGGGCGACGGTACGACGATGACGGTCACCCGCCATCACGTCGACGCGTTGCCCGAACCGCCCGAAGACCTCGGTACCGCGCGGTCGTTCCCGGTCGACGACTGCTCCGGGCCGGCCGAGGTGTGGGGCGCGCTCGTCCTCGGCACCCGCGACTACGTCCGCAAGAACGGCTTCGCCTCAGTGGTGATCGGGCTTTCCGGCGGGATCGACTCCGCGCTCGTCGCGACGATCGCCTGCGACGCGCTCGGTCCCGACGCGGTGCACGTGGTGGGCATGCCGAGCCGCTACTCCAGCGACGGCAGCATCGCGGACGCCGCAGAGCTCGCGCGGCGGCAACGTCTGCAATGGGAGCTGCTGCCGATCGCCCCGATGGTCGAGGCCTACGAGAAGGCGTTCGGCGACCTGGCGGTCGGCGGCCTGCACGGCTTGGCCGAGGAGAACCTCCAGGCACGGGTGCGCGGAACGGCGCTGATGGCACTGTCGAACGAAGCCGGACATCTGGTCTTGACCACGGGCAACAAGAGCGAGCTGGCAACCGGCTTCTCGACGTTGTACGGCGACAGTGCCGGCGGGTTCGCCCCGATCAAGGACGTGCCGAAGACGCTGGTCTGGGAGCTGGCTCGTTGGCGCAACCTGACCGCGCGCGAGCGCGGCGAGGTCGAGCCGATCCCGGTCGAGATCATCGACAAGGAGCCGTCGGCGGAGCTCGCACCCGGCCAGCGAGACAGCGACCGGCTCCCGGCGTACGACACACTCGACGCGGTCCTCGACGCCTACGTCGAGCGTGACCTCGGGCGCGCCGAGCTGCTGGCGTTGGGCCATCCGCCAGACCTGGTCGACCGGGTGATCCGGCTCGTGGACCTCGCGGAGTACAAGCGCCGCCAGTACCCACCCGGGCCGAAGATCACCCCGAAGGGCTTCGGGCGAGACCGCCGTCTCCCCATCACCAACCGCTGGCGCGAACCCCCGAAGTAGCACACAACCCGCTGCGAAATCGGCGTATTGCCCTTCGGCGTCCGGTTCGGCGATGACGTTGTGTGCTACTTCGAACAACGACCGAATCAGGTTCTGTGGGGCTGTGGGAGACTGGGCGTGTTGCACGGAGACCCGAATGGGCTTCGAGGCGAGGAGGTTTTCCATGACCGACGGTTCCATCAACCCGTACGGCAGCCCGCGAGCCGCTGTCCGCCGAATCCGCACCCATCACCTTCAGGCGATGAAGGAACGCGGCGAACGCTGGGCGATGCTGACCGCCTACGACATGCATTCGGCGGCGATCTTCGACGAGGGCGGCATCCCGGCACTCCTGGTCGGTGACTCGGCGGCGAACAACGTGTTCGGCTTCGACACGACGCTGCCCGTCACCGTCGACGAGCTGATGCCACTGGTGCGCGCGGTGGTGCGCTCGACCCGCAACGCCCTCGTGATCGCCGACATGCCGTTCGGCTCTTACCAGGTCGGTCCGGAGCAGGCGCTGCAGACCGCGATCCGCTTCATGAAGGAAGGCGGCGCGCAGGCGGTCAAGCTCGAGGGCGGGCGCCAGGTCGTGCCGCAGGTCCGGGCGATCGTGGACGCCGGCATCCCGGTCGTCGCGCACATCGGCTTCACCCCGCAAAGTGAGCACGCGCTGGGCGGCTACAAGGTCCAGGGTCGCGGTGAGCAGGCCGCGCACGTCATCGACGACGCGGTTGCCCTCCAGGCAGCGGGCGCCTTCGCCGTCGTGCTCGAGATGATCCCGGCCGACGTGGCGGCGCAGATCACCAAGGAGCTCGCAATCCCGACGATCGGCATCGGCGCCGGCGCCGACTGCGACGCACAGGTCATGGTGTGGACCGACATGGTCGGCCTCAACACCGGACCCGCGCCGCGTTTCGTGAAGCGGTACGCCGATGTGCGTGCGGTCATCACCGAAGCCGCGAGCACCTACGCCCGCGAGGTCGCCGACGGCACGTACCCCGGACCTGAGCACTCCTTCGAGTAATCACTGGCAAAGCCGGGGCGCTCGTCCGCCACGGCCGACGGGCAGGCGCCTCAGACGTCTGTGACGCGAAGGCCGGCGTGCGCCTTGTAACGGCGGTTGATCGACACGAGGTTCGCGGTCAGCGCTTCGACCTGACCGGCGTTGCGCAGCCGGCCACCGTAGATGCCACGCATGCCTGCGATGCGGTCGACGAGCGCCTGCACGAGGTCCGTCGCGCCGCGATCGTCGCCGAGGACAAGGACGTCGGTCTCGATGGCGGCCACGTCGGGGTCGAGCAGCAGCATCGCGCTCACGTGGTGGAACGCCGCGACGACCGTGCTGTCCGGCAGCAACGCTGCGGCTTGCTGTGCCGCGCTGCCTTCTGCGACGGAAAGGCCATAGGCGCCCTTGTCGTCGAAACCCATGGGGTTCACGCAGTCGACAACCACCTTGCCGGTCAGCGCAGGTGCCACCGCCTTCACCAAGGTCTCGTGCCCGTCCCACGGCACGGCGACGACGACGACGTCAGCGGCCGCGGCGGCTGCCTCGTTGGCCATCCCCGAGACCAGCGAGCCGTCGGGGACCGTCTCGGCGAGCTCGGCGGCCACCGCCGCGGCGCGATCCGCCTGCCGCGACCCGAGGATCACCTGGTGGCCGGCGATCGCGTAACGGCGGGCCAGCCCGCGGCCCTGGTCTCCGGTGCCGCCGAGGAAGGCGAGCGTGAGGCCGGCGACCTCGCCGGTGGGGATCGTGGTCACGTGCGCTCTTTTCACTCGGTTCGGCCGTGGGCAACGCAGCGGACATCGTCCCAAGCCGCGATCGCAGCGCTGTGCCGAGGGGTATCCACGCTGCCTCCCGGGAACTGCTCCCGAGGAGGATCGTGCATGCGTACGGCGAAAGAGGGGGCGTGGTGAGCAGGAGGCGGCTCGCGGACGACGACGGTGAACGCCGCCCTGACGACCCGGCGATCGTCGAGCTCCTCGACAGCGTGCGCGAGGCACGCACCGCGCTCGCCATCGAGCTGGCCGCGGCGGCCGGTGCCATCGACGCGGGGCATCCGGAGGTGGCTCGCGACATCGTCGCCGCGACCGCTGAGGAGATGCGCCGCGTCGCTGACCACCCGGGACCTGTCGCCGCCGCTCAGCGCCCGCCGCGGCGAGCGAAGCGCCGCATCCTCCTCGCACTGCCCGCCGTACCGGTGATCGGTGCGATGGCGATGACGGCGGCGGTGGCACTCGGGGGCAACGGCACGCCGGCCGGTCATCATCCGGTTGCCCATGCCTCGCGCGTCTCGATCGCGGTTGTCGCACCGCGGACCGCGACCGCGGTCACGGGTGTCGCCGGTGCGGCTGCTCATGCCGGCGCAACGACGACGCTTCACCGGCTCGAGCACGTAGTGACCCACCATCCGCAAGCGGCCCAGGTGCTCGCTGTTGCCGACGACCTGCACGACCAGCTGACGGAGATGATCGCCACCGCGACGGACGATCCCGCAAGGCTGCACGTCGTACGTCAGCTGCTGACACTCGAACAACACGTCCTCGAAAGCGCAAAGGTGCCCGGCACACAGCTCGCACTCGCCGCGTCACGCGCGATCGCGCGACTGCTCGACTTGGTGCCGGTCGCCCATCCGACGCCGACACCTCACAGCGCGACAACGACAACGCCGTCACGACCGACTCCCGCACGCACTCCGACGGCGAGCTCATCGCCTCACGCCACGCAGGCGTCACCGACTGCGCCCCACGACGCAACGAGTACTCGCGCACCGCGAGTGACGTCGAAGAACGCGCTGTTCGGCCGCGGACTTTTCAGCGGACGTCGACTGCACTCGTCGCACTGACGCGATGTCAGAGTCGTTGTTCACGACTTTGATTTCCGTTGTGAATACTGGGTTTTCACGACGCGACGAGCAGTACGTCGTGTCATGCCGCATTGCGACATGAACAATCCGCGGCGCGACACGCAACGTCAATAGAAGCAACGGTCGTGGAAAGCGCATGCATTCGGTGTCACAGTTGTTCGCAGCAAAGTCCCATCACCGAGCTAAGGGGCTCACGTGGCACGAGTAGCTGCAAAGAAGACCACTGCACGCAAGACGACCGCCAAGAAGACGGCGGCAAAGAAGGCACCGGCCAAGAAGGCGCCGGCTCGCAAGACCGCCGCCAAGAAGACGACCGCACGCAAGACCACCGCAAAGAAGACGACCGCTCGCAAGACCGTCGCCAAGAAGGCGCCGGCACGCAAGACCGCTGCAAAGCGGGCACCTGCGCGCAAGCGGTAGATCGCTGCAACCAAGCGAGCCCCGACAGCCGCCGCGTCGACCTTCGGTCGCGCGGCGGCTGTCTGCTGTGTGCTGCTTCGTGCTGGCCGCCGCGGCGATCGCCGGCGGGCTGGCGCTGTTCGGGACCGGCTTCGTCGGACCGGCGCCGATCGCACTCGCCGCGGGGGGCGGCTTGATCGTGGCCGGCACGTCGCTGTGGCGCCCGCCGTCGCCCGGCCGGCAGCGCTATCCCGACCCGCGTCGTGACACGCGCTAAATATTGCTGATGACAACGATCCGCTGATTTCGGCCTACACTGGCACGAGCGACGTCCGGTCCAGTACACCCCCCCACTGAGCCGGACGTCGCTTTTTTCATGTCTGCGGGGTAGGAGTGGCAGATGCTGCGGACGCTGGCGATCGCCGCCGTACTCTGCTCGTGCAGCGCGACGGCCGCGCCGCTGCCACATCTCGTCCGCCCGTCAGCCGGCCGCGCCACGCTCGCCACCCCCTCACCCCTCGCCGGCGAAGTGGTCGGCATCGACCCGGGCCACAACGGGCGCAACTACGCAGACCCCGCCTACATCGACCGCCAGGTCTGGAACGGTCGCGAAGAAGAGGACTGCGACACGACCGGTACGGCGACCGACGCCGGCTACACCGAAGCGCGCTTCAACTTCCGGGTCGCAACGTTCTTGGCGGCTGACCTGCGTGAGGACGGCGCCCGCGTGGTGATGACCCGTCATACCAACCACGGGGTCGGACCATGCATCACCAAGCGGGCGCACATCATCAACGCGGCCCACGCCGACATCGCGATCGACATCCACGCCGACGGCGGTCCGCCGAGCGGGCGCGGCTTCGCGATCCTGGAACCGGTACGCGACTCGGTCAATGCCGCCATCGTGCGGCCGTCGGCGCGGTTCGGCCGCATCGTCCGGCGCGAGCTGTTGGCGATGACGCACATGCCGACGAGCACCTACGACGGCGTCGACGGCATCACTCATCGAGACGATCTCGCCGGGCTCAACCTCGCCACCGAGCCGAAGGTGCTCGTCGAGGCCGGCAACATGCGCAACGCGCGGGATGCGCGGCTGCTCGTCTCGACCGCCTTCCAGCGCCGGTTGGCAGCCGCCTTCACGACCGCGATCGTGGACTACCTGCGGAGCTGAAGCGACCAGCCGCCGGCAACCTCGGCCAGTGTGGTGTGCGGCCGACGACAGATCGCCGACCCCACCGCGTGCCCGGCGAGCTCCGACCGCGAGCGCCCGAGCCGCACTCGCCGGGTGAACCCATCGTGGGTCAGCTCGAGGAACAGCGCCCACTCGCCGGACCCGGTGAGCACTGCGGGCGCCAGCTCCGCGGTCCATCCCGCCCACGCCCGCCGCCGAAGCGTGTCCCGGCTGCCACCGACCAGATCCGCCCGCCGGACGCGAATGCCCGGCCAGACCACCTCGTCCTGCCCGCACACCGCGATCACGGCCACGACTTCGTCGGGTTCGGTCTGCAGCACGTCGAGCGCGGCCCAGCCCGCCAGCCGCGGGTGCCGCCCGGTGACGACCTCGTCGACGTGGGCCCGCAACCGGATCCCGTCACCGATCTCGTAGACCGAGTCCGCCACGGCGTACCTCGGATCACGAAACCCGGGCAGCTCGGCATACACCCACGGCGGCTCGACCGTGGTGAGCAGCGGCAACGGCCACTCGGTGCGCTCCGCACCGGATGAAGTGGCGCAGCGATACACCCGCGGTACGACGCCGGTCGCGTTGTCGACCAGCACCGCCCACGCGGCTTCGGCGTTGCCGGTCCGTAGCAGGCGCAGCGCGACCCGAGCCCTCGGCGGCAGCGCTTCGACGTGGGAGTGCTCAGCGGTGCCGGCGAGCCCGACCGCGGCTGCGAGCAACGGGTACGGCGCAGCCTCGGCCTGCGCCGTCGACCCGAGCAGGACGGCGTAGAGCGCCTCCACCTCCGGTTTGCTCAGCGTCGTCCCCGCGGCGGCGGCGATCCGGTCCAGCTCGACGGCCGCTGCCGCGGCCGAGAGCGCCGCGATCTCGACCATGGCGAGGACAGTAGTGCGTCGTCGGCAGGCCGCATCTCGGCGGTAAGGTCGGGCACGATGCTGGACGTCAGCGTGGTGGTTCCGTTCTTCAACCCGGGCGCCAACATCGAGGACTGTCTCGACTCGCTGCGCGACCAGACCCTTCCTCGTGATCGCTACGAGGTCGTGCTGGTCGACGACGGCAGCACCGACGGCAGCGACCGGCGCGCGAAGCGTTACGCAGACGCCGACCCGGATCTGTTCCGGCTGGTGCAGATCCCTGCGTCGGGCTGGCCGGGCCGGCCCCGCAACGTCGGTGTCGAGCAGGCGAAGGGCCGCTACGTCCAGTTCGTCGACAGCGACGACCGCCTGGATCCGGCAGCACTGCAACGAATGCTCGACGTCGCAGCGAGCAGCGACGCGGACATCGTGGTCGGCAAGCTCAGCAGCGACTTCCGCGGCTTGAACCACCACGTGTTCCGGCACACCGTCACCGGCCGGACGCTCTTCGACTACCCGCTCGTCGACACGCTCACCCCGCACAAGATGGTCCGCAAGGAACTGCTGACCCGGCACGGGATCCGGTTCGCCGAAGGACCTCGTCACGTCGAGGACGAGCACTTCAGCATGCTGATCTACACCCGGGCGCGTTCCGTCGCCGTCGTGGGCGACCTCGCCTGCTACTTCTATCGCCGACGTCGGGTCGCCGGGCGCAATCTGGGCGACACCGAGGTGACAGCGGCCGACTACTTCCGCGACCTGGCCGCCGTCCTCGACGTCATCGACGACCACGTGGCCGACCCGCAGACGCGCATCCCGTTGCAGCGCCGGTTCTACCGCACCGAGATGCTCGGCAGGCTGCGCGGCACTGCGATGAGCCGCTACGACGACGCGTACCGGCGTGAGGTGCTCGACCAGGTACGAGCACTGGCGGCAGAGCGGTTCGCGCCGCAGGTTCACGACGGGCTGCCGTTCTTCCTTCGCACCCAGTCCCGGCTGGCCCTCGACGGCGACGTGGCCGGGCTGACGTCGTACGCCGCCTGGCTCGACGAGCTCCGGTTGACGGCAACCGTCTCCGCACTGACCTGGCGCGACGGTCGACTTCACCTCGCCGTGACCGCCGGACTGCTGCGCGGCGACGACCCGCTGCGGCTCGAACGCGACGGTGACGACTGGCTGGTACCCGCACCCGCGGCGCCCGGCGCCGGTCGCGCCGAGCGCCTCGTCTCGGCGCAAGACCTCGCCGAGGCGGACCTCGACTGCGCCACAGTCTCGCGCGCCGACTCCCAGCTCTGGTCGACGACCGAGGGCTTGTCGCTGTCGATCACCGCCGACGGCGAGCCGGCGATCACCGGAGAGGTGGTGCTCGATCCGGCGAGGCTGCAAGGCGGCGACCCGCTCACCGCGGGGCTGTGGGACCTGCGGCTTCGGGTCGGCCTCGGCGGCATCACGTTCGCGTGCCCGCTGCGACCGGCCGAGGAGCCGGGCCGACTCGCGGCACGGCTCACGGCCGAGTCCGCCGACGTGAGCCTCGTGCAGCCGTTCTGGACCACACCCGCCAGCACGCTCTCGCTGGACGTCGGCGAGTGGTCACATCCGCTCAACGACTTGGTCGACGACGAGATCGCTCCGACGTTGCGCCGCCGCGACCTGCAGCTCGCGCTGCCCGCCGTCAGCGGTCCGGACGGCGCGCAGCCGGCCCGCCTGCTTCTCGTCGGCGACGAGACCGGGTCGGCGGTGGTGTCAGTGCCGGCGAGTCTCGCGATCACCCCCGCCGGCTCGGCACTGACCGCGAGGCTGCCCCGCCGCCTGCCCGGCCGCGAGGTCCAGCTCTGGGTGCAGTTCGCGCGGCTGGGAGGATCGCCGCCCCGCCGGCTCGGCTGGACCCTCGCGCGAGTCGGGCGCCGGCTCCGCGTGATTCGTTCATCTGGCGTTCACCTTCAACGCGACGGCTGACTCGACACCGGCCACCTTCAGCCGCGACAGTTGATGTTGTGAGCACAACGACGTCGAGCGCACCGGATCTGCCGCGGTACGCCGACGAGCTCGCGGAGGAGATCGAGGACCTGCGTCACGCCGCGGGCCGCAACGACCGCCCGGCCCATCCCGATCGCTTCATCGACCGCGAGAGCAGCTGGCTCGACTTCAACGCGCGGGTCCTCGAGCTCGCCCTCGACACCACCATCCCGCTGCTCGAGCGCACCAAGTTCGCCGCGATCTTCGCCAGCAACCTCGACGAGTTCTTCATGGTCCGCGTCGCAGGCCTGCAGCGGCGCCACGCCACCGGGATCGGAGTGGCGACCCCCGCCGGGCTGTCCCCTCGCGAGCAGCTCGACCTGATCGCCGATCGGGCGCACGAGCTGATCGCCCGTCACGACGCGATGTTCACCGACGAGCTGCTTCCCGCGCTGCGACGAGAGGACATCCGGATCGAGCGCTACGACGCGCTGACCGACGACGAACGCAAGACGGCGGACACCCTGTTCGCGGAACACGTCTTCCCCGTCCTCACCCCGCTCGCCGTCGACCCGGCGCATCCCTTTCCCTACATCTCGGGGTTGTCGCTGAACCTCGCGGTGGTGGTTCGCGACCGGGACAACGGGCGCGAGCACTTCGCGCGGGTCAAGGTTCCGCCGGTGCTGTCGCGGTATGTGGCCGTCGGTGGTCTCAAGTTCGTGCTGCTCGAAGACGTCATCGCCGCGCACGTGCCCGAGCTGTTCCCCGGCCTCGAGGTCATCGAGACCTCAGTGTTCCGGGTCACCCGCAACGAGGACCTGACCGTCGAAGAGGACGACGTCGACAACCTGCTTCAGGCACTCGAGCGAGAGCTCGTCCGGCGCCGGTTCGGCCCGGCGGTACGCCTCGAGGTGGCCGCGGACATCAGCGACAAGGTTCTCGACCTTCTCGTCCGTGAGCTCGAGATCCACCAGAAGCAGATCTATCGGATCAACGGGCCGCTCGACCTCGCCGGACTGTGGGCGATCGCCGACCTCGACCTGCCCGCCCTCAAGTACGACGTCAGCCCGCCGCTGACCCACCCCAGGCTGCGCTCCGGCGGGGATGCCAAGGCCGCGGCCGACGTGTTCTCGGCGATGCGCCGAGGAGATGTGCTGCTGCACCACCCGTACGACTCGTTCACCACGAGCGTCCAGGCGTTCGTCGAGCAGGCCGCGGCCGACCCGTCGGTGCTCGCGATCAAACAGACGCTCTACCGCACGAGCGGCGACTCGCCACTCGTCGACGCGCTGATCGACGCGGCCGAGGCCGGCAAGCAGGTCCTCGTCGTCGTCGAGATCAAGGCGAGGTTCGACGAGCAGGCGAACATCAAATGGGCGCGCGCGCTGGAGCAGGCCGGCTGCCACGTGGTCTACGGCGTCGTCGGGTTGAAGACCCACGCCAAGCTGGCGTTGGTGGTGCGCCAGGAGGCCGATGGCAGCCTGCGCCGCTACACCCACATCGGCACCGGGAACTACAACCCCAAGACCGCGCGGATGTATGAGGACCTCGGACTGCTCACCGTCGACCCGGTGATCGGCGCCGACGTCGCCGACTTGTTCAACCACCTGTCCGGCTACACCAAGCACCGCGACTACCGCACGCTGCTCGTCGCGCCGGACACCCTTCGTCCCGGCCTGATCCAGCTGGTCGCCGACGAGATCGAGCACGCGAAGGCAGGACGGCCGGCCGGGATCGTTCTCAAGCTCAACAGCCTCGTGGACGAGCTGGTCGTCGACGCGCTCTACGACGCGTCGGCCGCCGGCGTACCCGTCGACATCGTCGTGCGCGGCATGTGCGCCCTCCGTCCGGGCGTCCCGGGCCTGTCGGAGACGATCAAGGTACGCAGCATCCTCGGCCGGTTCCTCGAGCACTCGCGGGTGTTCCACTTCGTGGCGGGCGGCGATCAGCGCACGTTCATCGGCAGCGCCGACATCATGCATCGCAACCTCGACCGCCGCGTGGAGGCACTCGTCGAGATCCGCGACCCCAAGGTCAAAGACGAGCTGCGGGAGCTGCTGACGTTCGCGACAGACCCGGCGACGGCGGCCTGGACGCTCGATGTAGCGGGCAAGTGGACCCGCGCCCTCACCGATCCCGAGGGAGCACCGCTGCACGACTACCAGCAAACGCTGCTGGACGCCGCGGCCCTTCGCGGCGACGACCGCCGACCGGAGTCGCATTAGTGAGCCCGAGCTCGACCTTGGAAGTAGAGGCGAAGTTCCGCGTCCATCCGCCATTCGAGATGCCTGACCTGCTCGACCCGCGTACCGGAGCAGCCGCGCTCGACGAGCCGGACCGCCACGAGCTCCGCGCGGTGTACTGGGACACCGCCGACCTGCGGCTCGCCCGCGAAGGCATCACGTTGCGACACCGCGACGGCGAAGGTCCGAGCAAGGACGGCTGGCACCTCAAGCTCCCGGTCGGCAACGTCCGTGCCGTGCCCGACGCCAGCGCGGTGAGCCGCGAGGAGGTCCGCGTCGAGGGTTCCGGCGAGTCGATCCCGGAGCAGCTGCGCGGCCTGGTCCTCCCGTGGTCGCGGACCGCGGTCCTCGGACCGGTCGCCACCCTCGTGACGGATCGCACCGCCTACCTGCTGCGCGACGCCACTGGCGGTCCGCTCGTCGAGCTGACCGACGACCTGGTGTCGGTCGTCAACTCCGGCCACGTGGCCGGCCGGTTCCGCGAGATCGAGGTCGAGGACCGGGGCGGCGGCGAGCCTGCGATCGAAGCCGTCGGCAACCTGCTGCGCGCGAGTGGGGCGGTCGGCGGCGAGTTCGTCCCGAAGGTGGTCCGGGCGCTCGGCCCGCAAGCCAGCGCCGAGCCGGACCCGCCGATGCCCGGCAAGGTCGGCCTCGACGAGCCCGCGCGGTGCGCGGTGCGCGACATGCTGCGCCGCGACGTACGCCGGCTCATCGCGCTCGACACCGGCGTACGGCGTGACGCCGAGGACGCAGCTCATCAGATGCGCGTGACCGCACGTCGGCTGCGAAGCATCCTCAAGACGTTCAAGCCGCTGCTCGACCCGGGATGGGCCGGATCGCTACGCGACGAGCTCGCCTGGCTCGCCGACTCGCTGAGCACCACGCGGGACAACGAGGTGCTGCTGGAGCGGCTGATGCGCGAGGTGGACGCGCTGCCGGAGGACCTCGTCGTCGGTCCCGTCCGGGCACGCCTCGAGCAGGTGCTCCGGGGCAACCTCGCTGCCGGCCGCGCCGACATCGAGCAAACCCTGTCGAGTGAGCGCTACGTCGTGCTGCTCGAGCGCCTCGTCGACGCCGGGTGGGAGCCGTTCACCTCGCCGGCCGGCGAGCGCCCGACCGGCAAGGCGATCCCGCGGCTGATCCGCGCCTGCTGGAACGACGTCAGCGACGCAGTGAAACGGCTCGACGCCACGGCCGACGCCGGGGCCTGGCACAAGGTCCGGATCGACGCGAAGCGGCTACGCTACTCGTGCGAAGCGGCGACGCCGATGTTCGGCCGCCCGGCGCAGCGGTTGGCCAAGATGGCCGCCGGGCTACAGGACAGTCTGGGCGAGAACCAGGACGCGGCGGTCGCCTCGGAGCTGTTGCGGTCGCTCGCGACAGCGCGGGGCGGCACGACCATCGCGTTCACGCTGGGTCTGCTGCACGCTCGGCAGAGCGACGCGGGCGCGGCGGCTCGCAAGGAGTTCGCGAAGCAGTGGAAGGCCGTCGCCAGAGCAGACTGCCTGGCCTGGCTGGCAGGCAGCTGAGGGCAGGCCGGCCCGACGTCAGGCAAGATGGACACCTCATGTCGCCCGAGAAAGTCATCGAGGCCGCCGGCGGCGTGCTGTGGCGGCCTGCCGCGGGCGGTTCCGGCATCGAGGTGGCGCTGGTCCACCGGCCGAAGTACGACGACTGGTCGATCCCGAAAGGCAAGCTGAACGCCGGCGAACATCCCGTGCTCGGCGCGATCCGGGAGGTGCAGGAGGAGACCGGCCACGTCGGTGCGCCGGGCCGGCCGCTCGGCGAGATCCACTACCTCAAGGACGGCTCCCCGAAGCGGGTCCGCTACTGGGCGATGCGGGTGACCGGCGGCGAGTTCGTCCCCAACGACGAGGTCGACCAGCTCATGTGGCTGCCGCCGCGAGAGGCGCAACGCCACCTGCTCCCGGACCGGGACCAGAGAGTCGTCCAAGGCGTGACGCAGGCGTCCGTGTCGACCTGGCCGTGCCTGATCGTGCGGCACGCCAGCGCCGGCGAGCGCAGCAGCTGGGCCGGCAACGACCGCGAGCGACCACTCGACGCGCTCGGTGACGACCAGGCGGAGGCGCTCGTGCCGCTGCTGGCCGCCTACGACATCCGCCGGGTGATGTCCGCCGACGTGCTGCGATGCCTCGAGACCATCGGACCGTACGCTGCGGTCGCCCGGCTCACGGTCGAGAGCGAGCCGCTGCTGTCCGAGGCCGGCTACGACCAGCAGCCCGACCTGGCCGCCGAACGGCTCGTCGAGCTGCTCGGGACGCACGTCGCGTCGGTCGTGTGCACGCAGCGCAAGACCATCCCCGGTCTGGTGCAAGCCACCTGCACGGCGCTCGGCGCCAAGCCTCCTGAGGACCCGAGCCTGCGCAAAGCGGGGCTGTTCGCGGTCCACCTGCAGGCTGCTCCCACGCTGCGAATCGCCGCGATCGAGCGTTTCGACCCCGTCGTCTGACTCCAGCCGCGGCACCAGGCTGCCGAGCACTATCTAGAGGCGCGCGTCTCACAGGCACCATCCCTATGCTCCACCCACAAGCGCGCTCACGAGACACGACGACGAAAGCCGCCGGAGGACCCACGACATGCAGCGATGGACCATTGGCGCGCGGCTCGCGGTCGCCACGACGATCGTTGCGGCCACCGGAGCGGCGATCACTCCCGGCCTTGCTCACGCCAGCGGTCCGGCGACCGGCGTCACCGTCTTCCTCAAGGCCCCCAACACCGCCGCCTTGCAGCGGCTGGCCGACGCCACCGGCCTGACGCACGCGCAGCGCGTCCGGGCGCTCACGGCGCTGCTGCCGACCGCGGCAGAGCGAGCGCAAGCGATCGCCGCGCTGCGTGACGCGGGCCTGACCGTGACCGGCCAGAGCGCCTGGTCCGTGTCGGCTTCCGCCCCCAGCTCCGAAGTCACCGCCGCGTTCGGCGCCCACCCGATTGCCCACGCCCATCCGACGGCCGCCGAGGAAGCCGCCGCAACCGGTCCATACCTGTCGATGCCGGCAGCGCTGCAGAACGTGGCAACGGCGGCCTTCCCGACAACTGCGGGCCCGGCGGCCTACCACCCCGCCGACGACTCGTGCGACAACTGCCTCGGCGGCGCCGACTTCCGCAACGCCTACACCGCCCCTGATGTCACTCCGAGCAGCGGGCTGGACAGCGCCGCGACGCTGACGATCGCGACCATCCAGCTGGCCGGCTGGAACCCGGGCGACCTGACGAACTGGGCCAACACTCCGGGCAACGTCGTGGGCCCGACGTACAACGCTGCGCAGGACCTGACGATGGTTCCGGTCGACCAGGCGAGCGTGCCGACCCCGCAGAAGGGCGACACCTCGGACGAAGAGGTGGACCTGGACCAGGAGGCGCTGTACGGAACCGACCCCTACGCCCACCAGCGCCCGTACTTCGCGCCGAACACCAACGCCGGCATCGCGGACGCCTACTCGCAGATCGTGGACGACGTCCTTCAGGACAACCACGCCTACCAGGGTGGCGACCCCCACATCGTCGCGGTGTCCAGCTCCTGGGGAATCTGCGAGGCCGACAACGGCATGCAGGACATCCGGGTGATGGAGCCGATCCTCGAGTCCGTCGTCGCCGCCGGCGTCACGGTCTTCAGCTCGAGCGGCGACAACGGGATCTACGACAGCTCGGCCGATCCGGACGAAGCCGACTGCAACGGGCTCACCGCGAACGTCAACTACCCGGCGTCGTCACCGGCGGTGGTGGCCGTCGGCGGGACCAACCTGCTTCCGGTGGGCACGAGCTCGCCGAACGTCGGCAACAACTGGGCCGAACAGGCCTGGACGTGCACCAGCAAGGCGTCCTGCGCATTCGGCGACGGCAGCGGCGGCGGCGTCTCTGATGTGTTCACCAAGCCGGCCTACCAGAACAAGATCACCAACGCGCCGTTCGCATCCGTACGAATGCGCATGGTTCCCGACATCAGCGCCGACGCCGATCCGGCAACCGGGTTCCGGATCTACACCACCGACCCGACGGACACCGCCAACAACGGTCCCAACTACTTCCAGTTCGGTGGCACGAGCCTAGCCTCGCCCGCCTCCGCCGCACTGTTCACCGACATGCTGGCCGCGCATGGCTCGACGAGCGGCATCGGCGACATCCACCAGGGTCTCTACAACGCCTACGCCGCGAACGTCGGCGCCTTCCGCGACATCACGCAGGGCTCGAACGGCGCGACCGCGGACGCCGGTGCCGACCCGTCGGTCAACGCGGGCGTCGGGTACGACACCGTCACCGGGCTGGGATCGCCGTTGTGGTCGGCCGTGTCCTCCTACGTGTTCGCGGCCCGGCCGGTCCTGCCGCCGACGTCGGTCGGCAGCCTGTCCCTCACCCACCCGACGAGCGCCTCCCAGCCGAACCAGGTGACCGCCACCTGGACGAGCACGAAGTCGGCAAGCGGGATCGCTTTGGCCGGCGCCGCCGTCACGATCCACCGCGACGGACAGTCGCAGCCGGTCTACACGAACCCGACCGCACCGGCGAACGGCAGCTTCGCGTTCACCGGGGTGCCGGGCGCGACGTACCAGATCTCGGTCATCTCCTCGGACGTCACCGGCGCGAAGTCGAAGGAAGCCGACTCGTCGCTGTCGGTGCCGATCGACGACACCGCGTTCAAGCTCAGCGGCAGCTGGCGCCGCGTGCGCTCCGACGACACGTACGCGGGAAGCATGGTCACCAGCGCGCACAAGAGCTCGTACGCGACAGCGACCGCGGCCGGCGCGACGTACGGCCTGATCGTGCCCGTGGGTCCGAGCTACGGCCTGCTGCGCGTCAGCTGGAACGGTTTCAACCTGCTGACGATCAACGAGTACGCACGTACGCCGGGAACCAAGGTCGTCGACATCTTCGACAGCGGCCGGCGGCAGACGCGGACGTTCAAGTTCACCGTCCTCGACCGGACCGCTGTCGCGAGCCCATCGACGTCAGGCAACGTCGGCATCGACGGCCTCCTGGCGATCTACTAGACCGCTCGGGTCAGGCGGCGCTCCTGGCCGCCTCGGCGACGATCCGCAGCAGGTACGGGACCTGGAACGGCTTCTGCATGATCGCGAACGCGTTGTTCTCGCGCGCCTGGCTGAGCTGCTCCTCCAAGGCGTAGCCGGTCATCAGCACGATCTGCGGCGGCGGGTGGTCGAGCGAGGCGAGCACCTCCACCCCGGTCATCGCAGGCATCCGGATGTCCATGATGATGACGTCGTAGGGCTCGCTGCGGGCCAGCTCGAGCGCGGCCGCGCCGTCCTCGGCCGGCGTGACGACATAGCCGGCCGTCGTGAGGATGTCGACGAGCGTCTCGCGCATGCCGGCCTCGTCGTCGACGACCAAGACCGACGTGGTCATGTCACCCCCTCCGCCTCGACCGCGGGGAGCTCCACGGTGAACGTCGTACCCCGCCCGGCGGCACTGACAATCGTGATCGTGCCGTGATGAGTGTCGACGATTCGCTTGGTCACCGACAAGCCCAGCCCGATTCCCCGGGCCTTCTGGGTGAAGAACGGCTCGAAGATCTGCTGGCGAACCTCGTCGTCCATCCCCATTCCGGTGTCGGCGACGGAGATCCGAACCCGGCCTTCGGTCGCTGATGTGCTGATCGTGACCTCTCCCCCGTCAGGCATCGCTTCATAGGCGTTGGACAGCAGGTTGAGCAGGACCTGCCGGAGCTGGTCGCGGTCGGCGGGCACCATCGGGAGGTCCGCGGCGTCGTCGCGGTGGACCGTGACCTCCGGCGGCGCCGGCATCACCGACTGCACTTCGTCGATCAGGTCGGGGAGGTCGACCGGCGCGGTGACGGGTGCTCTGGCTCGCGCGTAGTCGAGCAGATCCGAGACGATCAGCGTGGCGGCGCCGACCTCTCGCTCGGCGGTGTTGAGGTGCCGCAGCGCGTCGGCGGTGCCGTCGGGGCGCTCGACCGCCGACCGCAGCAGATAGTGCGCGTTGGTGATCACCCCGAGCGGGTTGCGCAGCTCGTGCCCGATCGCTGACGCGAGCTGGCCGATCGCGGCGAGCCGTGTCGCTTGCACCAGCTTGCCTTGCGCCTCCTCGAGCTCACGCACCGATGCCTGCAGCTCCTCGGTCCGCTCCGCGACCAGCGCCATGGCGTAGTCGCGACGGCGCAGCAGCGTCTCGACGAGGAACCCGAGCAGCACGGTCAACAGCGCCCCGACGCCGAAGACGAGCAGATAGTCGTTCGCCGCCAGCGAGCCGGTGAGCGAGCTCGTCGCGCGCGTGGCCACCAGCCAGGTGTCCGCACCGAACGGGGCCGTTGCGGTCGCGACGTCGTCGCCGGTGGGCGGCGCGCCGTTGGTGCTCAGGATCAACGCGTCGGGATCACGGGTCGGCTCGCCGTACAACGCGACGTTCAGCTCGTGGAACGGCGCGCTCGTCGTCGTCGCCGACGCCGCCGCCTCCAGATCCAGCGGCAGCTGCTCGTAGACCACGAGGCCGTGGACCCCGACGGCGTGCGCGAGACCGAGCACCCGATGAACCCCTTCGCCGAGCACGACGGAGGTCGCACCCGCCGTTCCGGCCTCCTCGGTACGCCGCATCAGCGCGGCGAGGGGTGCGGCGGGCACCTGGTCGAACGACCCGGTCGTCGCGAGGTAGTGGACCTGCTCGGCCGGCCCGCTGACCCGCGCCAGCGCGGTGGTCGTGGTGAACCCCCCGGAAGCGGGGGCCAGCGCGTTCGACGCGCTGCGGAAAGCTGCCCGATCCGCGCCGTTGAGCGCCGTCTCGGCCGCGACCGTCGAGATCTGGGTCTGCAGCCCGGCGAAGTCAGAGGTGAGGATCAGCGCGATCTCGGAGGCACGCTCGGCGAGCAACCGGTGCTCTTCGTTGCGATTGGCGCGATGGGCGGCCCACGTCGTACCGCCGGTGGCCGCGATCAGCGTCGCGACGACGGCAAGGGTGGGCAGGCGGACACCGCGCACCGTCACCTCCGGCTCGATCGAAGTAGGACACAACGTAGCCAACGATGCATCCTTGATGAGATGAACGAGGACGTCGGCACCCGCGGGGTGCAGGTCCTGGTGGTCGACGACGACCAGGCGATGGCCGGAACCATCGTCGAGATCCTGACCACCCGGGGCCTCAGCGCCGTAGGTGTGACCAGCGCCGGCGCCGCGATCGTGCGGGAACGGGAGCTGCACCCATCGGTCGTGATCTGCGACCAGCGGCTGCCGGACATGACCGGACTCGAGCTGTGCGCGGCGATTCGAGCCTTCGACGCCGACGTCTCACTGATCATGCTGACCGGCTACGCGTCGCTGGACACCGCGATCGCGGCGGTCGGCCAGATTGACCAGTACCTGACCAAACCGGTCCCGGTCGAGGCCCTGGTGGAGTCCGTGCAGGCAGGCGTCGCGCGCACCGATCAGCGGGTGCGCGAGCGCATCGCGGCGGAGGAGATGCGCATCCAGCTCGAGACCGAGCTGCGCCGCCAGGCCTCGCACGACGCGCTGACGGGCCTGGCGAACCGGTCGCTGTTCGCCGAGCGCGCCCAGCACGCCCTCGAACGACGCTCGCTGACCGAGCTGGTCGTCTGCTTCTTCGACCTCGACGACTTCAAGGACGTCAACGACAGTTTCGGGCACGGCGCGGGCGACGAGCTGCTGCGGGTCATCGGCGGCCGGCTGCGCGACTGCGTGCGCCCGGCGGACACGGTCGCTCGCTTCGGCGGCGACGAGTTCGCGGTCCTGCTCGAGGACACTCAGCTCACCGAGGCACTCGACGTCGTCGATCGCCTGTACGCCGCGGTCAGCTACCCGCTGCGGCTCGGCGACGAGGAGGTGCTGGTCCATCTCAGCGTCGGGATGACGACGCTCGGCGGGCGCAGCGTCACGTCGGAGGAGCTGCTCGCCGAGGCGGACGCGGCGATGTACGCCGCCAAGGCTCGCGGCAAGAACCGCTACGAGATCTTCGAGCCGTCGATGCGTACGGCGAGCGAGCTCCGTTCCCAGCTACGGGTCGAGCTCGGTGACGCCCTCGCCAACCACGAGTTCGTCCTGTACTACCAGCCGCTGGTCGACTTCGTCTCCGGGGAGTGGAAAGGGATCGAGGCGCTGGCCCGCTGGCCGCATCCCGACCACGGCCTGCTCGAGCCGGCGGACTTCGTCGACATCGCGGAAGCCAAGGGCCTGATCGTCGAGCTCGACCGCTGGGCGCTCTCCGCAGCATGCGCGGCGATCGCGCGAGCGCCGGAGCTCACGGTCACCGTCAACGTGTCCGGGCGAAGCGTGCGCAACCACGACTTCGGCGAGATGGTGCAGGCGGCCCTGCGCGACAGCGGTGTCGACGGCTCCCGACTGGTCATCGACATCGCGGACCTGGCTCGCGACCCGGAGCGCGCTCGCGCGCAGATCCGCTCCGTGCAGGCGCTCGGCGTCGCCGTGTCCCTCGACGAGTTCACCGGCGACATCCCGTCCTTGCGCCGGCTGCGCACGCTCGACCTGAGCTACCTCAAGATCGACCACCAACTGGTGTCGGACCTGATCAGCGGCAAGGGCGCCGCCACGATCGCGGGCGCCTTGATCGACATCGCGCACGAGCTGGGCATGCGTGCGGTCGCGATGGGCGTGGAGACCGAGGAGCAGAAGGCCATGCTCACCGCCCTCGACTGCGACCTCGGTCAGGGCTACCTGTGGGCGCGCCCGGCGCCGATCGAGGAACTCGCGACGCACCTTGCCGTGCATCGCGGTGCGGTCAGCCGCTGAGCGTCGCTACTCGGCGGCCTGGTTGGCCGCGGCGTAGCCGAACTGGAGCAGGTCGGCGCCGGCCCGAACCGCGAACACGCTCGCGACGAACCGGGTGAACCGAGGCGCCGCGGCGAGGCCGATGACGAAGCCCGACGCGATCCACTGGTCCATGCAGAACGGGCAGGTGATGAGCTCCCCGATGGCGTGACGCGCACCGCTTCCCGCCACTTCTTCCTCGACCTCACCCGGGGATGCGGAGCCTTCGAAGCGGGCGAACGGCGCCCGGAACGGACTGGTCACGGCGTCCCGGCTGACGGTCCTGCTCAGCTTGTGGGTGGCCAGCGCCAGCAGGGCCAAGTCACCCGCCCCGAACCGGTCGGGCAGCTTGCGCTTGGCGTTCAGCCGCCAGATCGCCGCGCCCATCCCGGTGAGATAGACCGCGACCGCGCCGGCGTACCCGGCGAGCTCGGGCAGTGGCCGCCCGTACCTCGCCTCGGCCCGCACGCCGCGATCGAGTGCCTCAGCTGTCGTCGACATGCATCGCCCGTTCCTCGGGAGCGAAGCCGCCGCGGTCGGCGCCGACGTCTTCACCCCACAGATCTTGGTCCTTGCCGTCATCGGAAGGCGCGGTGAGCCGACCGGCCCGCTCCTCGGGATCCTCGGGATAGGGCTGGCCGTCGGCC
Organism: Mycobacteriales bacterium; assembly: GCA_035550055.1. Taxonomy (NCBI): domain Bacteria; kingdom Bacillati; phylum Actinomycetota; class Actinomycetes; order Mycobacteriales; species Mycobacteriales bacterium. The sequence goes on from DASZRO010000080.1 coordinate 26,993, forward strand.
GCACCGCTGTGCTGCGACACGTCGGGCAGCTCACGGGCGAGCCGGCCGTCGAGCGGCTCGCCGGCACGTTCTTCCTCCGCGGTCATCCCGAAGTCCTCGGCGGCGATCGGAGCGTCCCCGGGCGCCGCGAGGTCCTCTTGCGCGTCACCGGTGATCACCTTGCCGGGCAACGCGTCCGACTGGTCGGGGATGCCCTCGTCTTCGAGCGCGGAGCCCGGGTCCGGTTCGGGGTAGCCGCTCGCCGTGCTCATCACTGCACCGACCCGCCCGGGAGATCGGCCCGGCTCAGCATGCCGACGAGCTTCTCGCCGTCCACCACCGGAAGCCGCCCCACCTTGTGCTTGCGCATGGTGGCAACCGCGTCCTCGACCTCGTCGTCGGCGTTGACCGTCACCACTTCGCCGCGAACCAGGTCGATCAACCGGGTCTCCCCCGAGAGCTTCCCGGCGGCGGCCACCTCGGCGACGAGGTCGCGATCGGTCACCATGCCTCGCAGGTGGCCTTCGGAGTCGCACACCGGCACCGCGCCGTCGGTGGCGTCGGCGAGCTGGCGGGCCGCCTCGGCGACTGTCGCGTCGTCCTTCAGGTACGCCGTGCCCGGCGTCATCACCTCACGCGCGGTCGTCACGTAGTGCCCTTCAGCAGCGGCAGCACCTCTTCGGTGAGGAACTTGATGCCGCCTTCCTGGTCCGGACCCATCTGGGAGAGGTAGACCTCGTCGAAGCCGGCGTCGACGTACTGCTTGATCGCCGCCGCGGCGCGCTCCGGATCGGGGCCGCACGGCACCGCCTCGGCGGTCTTCTCCGGCGAACCGGCCTCGCCGAGCTGTTCGAACTCCGCCCAGGAGGGCAGGTCCTGCGCGGCCTGGCCGCCGACCGCCTCGAAGCCCCACAGCCGGTGCGCCGTCTTGGCCGCCTCCTCCTCGGAGGGGGCCCAGCAGAACTTCATGCCGCCTTGCGTGATGCCGCGACCGCCCGCCGCGCGGTACTGGTCCACCAGCTCCTTGGCGGGCTGCACGTTGATATAGCCGTCGCCGACCTTCGCCGCGAGCGCGGTCGATGCGGGGCCGAAGCCGGAGACCAGGATGTCGGGCTCCTTCTCCGGCAGCGAGAAGATGCGGGCGGCGTCGACGGTGTAGTGCTCGCCGCGGTGGGTCACGGTCTCCCCGCTCCACAGGCGGCGGATCAGGCCGATGGCCTCCTCCAGCCGCTGCAGGCGGATCGGCGCCGGCGGCCAGAGACCGCCGAGGATGTGCTCGTTGAGGCGCTCGCCCGAGCCGACGCCGAAGCTGAACCGACCTGGTGCCAACGAGGCGATGGTCGCGGTGGCCTGTGCGAGCACCGCAGGATGGATCCGGTCGGTCGGGCAGGTGACGGCGGTGGTCATCCGCAGGTCGGTGCTGGCAGCGATCGCGCCGAGCACGGACCACACGAAGCCGCTCTCGCCCTGCTCGCGAGTCCACGGGTGGTAGTGGTCGGAGATCCAGATGCGATCGAAGCCCGCGTCCTCAGCGGTCTTCGCCAGCTCCACCTGGCGCTGCGGGCTGAGCTCTTCGGACGAAAGAAAGAAGCCGAACTCTGTCATGTCGTTGACCTACCCGTCACTGCGGTGAGCACTCGCCCCCCCCATCGGTGATCAGGGATGCCCGCGGTGCTCGCCGGTATTCGGCAGCGGTCGGCAAACCTCCGCCAACCAGGAGGGGACAGAAGTCGATCAAGAGGGAATGCAGCGGTTGTGACGGATTCATCGCAGGTACGGCGGGCACGCGTCGCCGTGGTGACGGGCGGCTCCGCGGGCGTGGGCCGGGCAACGGTTGTCGAGCTGGCACGCCACGGTTGGGACGTGGGCGTGATCGCGCGGGGTACGGCGGGGCTAGCCGGCGCCAAGACCGACGTCGAGGCGCTCGGTCGGCGCTGCCACACGGTTGCGGCCGACGTCGCGGACCTCGACGCCCTCGAACGGGCCGCGGCCGACATCGAACAAGCACTCGGACCGATCGACCTGTGGGTGAACAACGCGTTCGTCGGCGCGCTGCGGACGTTCTGGGACACCGATCCGCAGACCTACCGGCGAATCACCGAAGTGACCTACTTCGGCCAGGTCAACGGCACGCGGGTCGCTCTCGGGCTGATGCGGCCCCGGGACCGCGGCGTCATCGTCAACGTCAGCTCTGCCCTGGCCTATCGAGGGATCCCGCTCCAGTCGGCCTACTGCGGGGCCAAGCACGCGATCAAGGGCTTCACCGAGTCGGTGATCACCGAGCTGATGCACGAGAAGAGCAACGTCCGGGTGTGTCTTGCGACGTTGCCGGGTCTGAACACCCCGCAGTTCGACTGGAACGACAACGCGATGCCCGGTCACCCGCAGCCGGTGGCACCGGTCTTCCAGCCCGAGGTCGCCGCCCGCGCGATCCGGTTCCTCGGCGAGCACCCGCGCCGCAGCATGTGGATCGGGGTTTCCTCGGCGTACACCGTTCTGGGCAACCGCATCGCGCCTGCATTCCTCGACCGCTACCTCGCGCGCACCGGCTTCGACGGCCAGGTCACCGACCACGGGCCGCGCCGCGACGTCAACGTGTTCACGCCCAGCGATGAGGACGAGGACGCCGGCGCCCATGGGATGTTCGACGAGACCGCTCATCCGAGCGACCCGTGGTCGGCGGTCTCGATGGCGGTATGGAGCCTGCTGGACCGGCTGCCCTTCCTCGGCGGGCGATGATGCGGGACGAGGACGGCTACGCGCCGATCGAGTCCTACGCCGCCATCGGCGACGGGCGCACCGTGGCGTTGGTGTCGACCGACGGCCGGATCGACTGGTGGCCGGTGCCCGCGATGGACGCGGCACCCACCTTCGCGGCCGTGCTCGACAGCGCGCAGGGCGGCTACCTGGAGCTGGCGCCGGAGATCGCGTTCGGGTCGACCCGCCGCTACGTGCCGGACACCAACGTGCTCGAGACGACGTTCACCACCGAGCGCGGCGCGGTGCGCGTCACGGACTCGCTGCCGCTGGGCCGCTCCGGCCGGCTGGCCTGGAGCGAGCTGGTCCGGCGGGTCGATGCCCTCCACGGCGAGGTTCCCATGCGATGGACCATCGCGCCGGGCACCCAGCTCGCCGCCGTGCAGCCCTGGATCGCCGATCGCCAGGACGCGATGATCATGCAGGTCGGTGAGGAGCAGCTCGCGCTGCGGCTCTACGACGTCGGCGAGCCGGTCTGCGACGGCCACCGAGTGTCGGCAAGCTTCACCCCGACCGCCCAGCGGCCCGGGCTCATCGCGGTGGTGGGCGGCGCGGACGCGCCGGTGTTCCTCGCCGACCGAGACGAGCTCGAAGGGCACCTCACCATCACCACCGACCGCTGGCGGGAGTGGGCGTCGGCGATCGACTACGACGGCCCCTGGCAGGAAGCGGTCCGGCGTTCGGCACTCGCGCTCCGCATGCTTCAGTTCGTGCCTACCGGCGCGGTGGCAGCCGCCGCGACGACCTCCCTGCCCGAGCGCCTCGGTGGCGACAAGAACTGGGACTACCGGTTCATGTGGATCCGGGACTGCTCGTTCACCGTCGACGCGCTGCTGTCGCTTCGGCTGCACGACGAGGCACAGGCAGCCGTGCAGTGGATGCTCGGCGCGCTGCGCCGTACCTCACCGGAGCTGCACGTCTTCTACCGGCTCGACGGGTCCGCCGCCGGCAACGACGAGTCCCGCCCCGCGGTGTCGGGGTACCGCGGCAGCCAGCCGGTGCGAGTCGGCAACGGCGCCGCGCGCCAGGTGCAGCTCGGCACCTACGGCGACCTGTTCGACATGATCTGGCAGTACGTCGACGCCGGCCACTGCCTCGATCCGCGGACGTCACAGCTGCTGTCCAGCCTCGCCGACCGCTGCTGCGACACCTGGCGCCAAGAGGACGCCGGCGTGTGGGAGCTGCCGACCTCACGGCACTACACGGTCTCGAAGATCGGTTGCTGGACCGCTCTCGACCGTGCCGTGCGCCTGTGCGAGTGCGGTCAGGTCTCCGGCGGCAACCTCTCGCGGTGGCGCAGCGAGGCCGCACTGATCAGAGCGTGGGTCGAACAGAACTGCTGGTCGGACAAACGCGGCTGCTACGTCGGGTACGCCGGCGGCGACGGGCTGGACGCGGCCACGCTGCTCATGGCGCGGTCCGGCTTCGATCGCGGCGAGCGCCTCGCGGCGACGGTGGCGGCGATCCGCAAGGAGCTCTGCGACGGCCCGCTGGTCTACCGCTACTCCGGGGTGGACGAGGAGGGCGCGTTCATCGCATGCAGCTTCTGGCTGGCGCAGTCGATGGTGTACCTCGGCGAGCTCGACGACGCCCGAGAGCTGATGGACCAGCTGGTCGCGAAGGCCAACGACGTCGGGCTCTACGCCGAGGAGATCGATCCGGACACCGGCGCGATGCTCGGCAACTTCCCGCAGGGGCTCTCGCACCTCGCCCTCATCAACGCCGCCTGCGCCTACGCTCACGCCGCCGCGTAGGCAGACCCGCCGATCATCTCGAGCAGCCGCTTCGCATCGCGCACGGCCGCGCCGCCGGGGTCGTTGTTGGCGTAGACGTAGCCTGCGTCGGCTGCCCTCAGCAGGGCCGCCCAGCGACTGAGGTCGGCCTCGTCGTAGTCCCAGCCGTCGCGGCCGTGGTGGAGCCGCAGATAGCGCCACGGCGCGGTTTCCCACAGCGGTCCGAGGCTTCGCCCCTCCCGATCCGCCCAGACCAGGGCCGCTCGATGACGGGTCAGGACGTCGCGCACGTCGTCGACGAACCACGACGGGTGGCGGGGCTCGACGGCCACCAGGACGTCGTCCGGGAAGCACGCCAGCGCGCCGTCGAGGCGTCCCACCTCCACCGGCAGGTCCGGCGGCAGCTGGACGAGGATCGGGCCCAGCAGACCGCGGCGGCGAAGCGGCTCGAGGACACCCAGCAGCCGTAGCACCGGTTCCTCGGGCTCGCGCAGCCGCTTGACGTGGGTCAGGAACCTGCTCGCCTTGATGCCCATCGTGAAGCCGTCGGGGACGGTGTCCGCCCAGCGCTGGACGGTGTCCAGCTTGGGGAGCCGGTAGAAGCTCGAGTTCACCTCGACGGTGTCGAACGAGCGGACGTAGCAGGCCAGCCAGTCGCGCTGCGGCAGCTTCGGCGGGTAGAGGCCGCCACGCCAGTCTGCGTACTGCCAGCCGCTGGTACCGACCCGCACCCGTCCCACGTATGCAGCCCTACCCGGCGTACTCAGCGAGACACCGGGAACGCATGAGTCACCCGCGTCGGCGAGAGGACGGATCAATGGCGAGCTTTGCAAAAGAGGCATTGCGGGGTCGGAACCGGACCGTGTCGGGCATCGCCATCGTGGCAGCACTGGCCGGGCTGTTGTTCGGGTTCGACACCGGCGTGATCTCCGGAGCGCAGCTCTACATCACCAAGGACTTCCACGCCTCGACCGGCGCGCAGAGCTGGTTCGTCGGCGCCCTCCTGCTGGGAGCGTGCGCGGGCGCGGCCGCCGCCGGCTACCTCGCCGACCGGTTCAGCCGCAAGTTCACGATCGTCGGCGCAGGCGTGGTGTACGTCGCTGCCGCACTGTGGTCCGGGCTGGCTCAAGGCACCGGCTCATTGATCGCCGCTCGTGCCGTCCTCGGTCTGGCCGTCGGCGCCGCATCGTTCGTCGGGCCGCTCTACATCTCCGAGCACGTCCCGCCGAAGCTGCGCGGCGGAACGGTGTCATTCAACCAGTTCATGATCACGTCCGGGATCTTCATCGCCTATCTCGTCGACTACGCGTTCAAGGATGTGACCAACAGCTGGCGCTGGATGCTCGCGCTCGGCGCGCTGCCCGGGATCGCGCTCACCATCGGCATGCTCCTGCTCCCCCACACGCCCCGCTGGCTGCTCGAGGCCGACCGCGAGGACGAGGCGCGCCGGGTGCTCGCGCGCTCACACTCGCGGCGGGGCGTCGACAAGGAGGTCGAGGAGATCCAGCACGTCCTGGCCTCGGAGCGGAAAGCCGGCCTGCGCGCACTGCTGGCGGCCGACACCCGCCCGATGTTGCTGGTAGGGCTCGGGCTGGCGTTCTTCCAGCAGGTGGTCGGCGTCAACACCGTCGTCTACTACGCACCCACGATCCTGCGCTACACCGGGCTGTCTGCGAACCAGTCGGTGACCGAGGCGCTGTCGGTGGGCATCACCAACGTCGTCTTCACCGTGGTGGCGATCGCACTGCTCGACCGGCTGGGTCGCCGGGCACTGCTGATCACGGGGACGGTCGGGCTGACCGTCGCCCTCGCCGTGCTCGGCGCCTTCTTCCAGTCGAGCACGCTGCAGAACGACGCGTCCTGGCTGGCCGTCGTGGCGCTGGTGGTCTTCATCGCGAGCTTCGCCATCGGGCTGGGACCGGTGTTCTGGCTGATGATCGCCGAGGTGTTCCCGCTTCGGGTGCGCAGCCAAGGCATGGCGGTATGCACCATCGTGAACTGGGCGGCCAACTTCTTCGTCTCCTACTACTTCCTGACTTTGGTCGCGGACATCGGCCGACCGGCCACGTTCTGGCTGTACGCCGGCTTCGGCGTGCTGGCGACCGCCTTCTTCGCCCTGCGCGTCCCGGAGACGAAGGGACGCACCCTCGAACAGATCGAGCGCGACCTGGGCGCCGCTCCCGAGTCGTCCCGCTCGTCCTCACGCTCGCGCCGCAACGTGGCGCACGCCCGGTAGGAGGACTCAGCGCGCGGCGAGCCGCCCGAGGGGCGAGTCGTCGAAACGACGCAGCAGGTCGGTGAGGTCGCGATAGATCTCCGCCGCGCCCGCCTCTCGGAGCACGGGCTCGGCGATGCCGCCCGTCAGCACGCACACGCACGCCATGCCCGCCTGCTCGGCCGCCGCCACGTCCCACACGGTGTCGCCGACGAAGACGGCGTCTCGCGGGTCGACGCCCGCGAGGTCGAGCGCCGCGTGGACGATGTCGGGGTCGGGCTTGGACGACTCCACATCGTCCTTCGTCGTGACGTGGTCGATCGCGTCCTCGGCATCGATCGCCTTCCGCAGATGCGCCGCGTCGCTCGCCGACGCGCTCGTCGCGAGCACCACGGTCAGGCCCCTCGCCTTCACCTGCCGCAGCAGGTCCGCGGCCGCCGGAAAGGCCCGGAGCCGATACAGCTGCGGCCCGTAGAAGTCGCTGTGCGCCTCGACGATGCGGTCGTCGGACTTGCCGAGCACCGACTCCACCAGCCGCTGCGAGCCTTGCCCGATCAGCTGATGGCAGGTGCTCGCCGGCACCTCGTAGCCGTAGGCGTGAAACGCCTCCGCCCAGGCGACCGCGTGCAGGTAGTTGGTGTCGACGAGGGTGCCGTCGACGTCGAAGAGGACCGCCCGGCTCGTCACGACGCGACCCGGAAGCGCTCGGCGTCCGCGGTGCGCAACGACACCCCATGCCCCGGCGCGTCGGAGGGCCTCAGGTGGCCGTCGCGCGCGGCAGCCGCGCCGTCGAAGAGCAGCTCCTCCTCGACTCGGCAGTGGTCGTGGAAGTACTCGATGTGGCGGATGTTGGGCACCACTCCGACGAACGCGGCATGCAGGTGCGGGGCACAGTGCGCTGACACGTCCAGGCAGTGTGCGGCGGCCACCGCCGCGGCACGCAGGAACTCGGTCACCCCGCCGCATCGAGTCGCGTCGATCTGCAGGCAGTCCACCGCCGACGCGTCGACCATCCGGGCGAAGTAGGGCAGGTCGTAGCCGTACTCGCCGGCCGCCACGTCCGCCAGTGCCGCGTTTCGCACCCGGCGCAGCCCTGCCAAGTCGTCGGAGGTCACGGGCTCCTCGAACCAGCTCACACCGAGGTCGTCGTAGCGGTGCGCCATGCGGACCGCCTGTCCGACGGAGTAGCCGCCGTTGGCATCGACGAAGAGCCCACGCTCGTCACCGATGAGACGGCGGACCAGACGCGCCCGCTCGAGGTCACGCCCCTCACGTGAGCCCCAGCTCTCCCCCACCTTGATCTTGACGGCCTCGACCCCGCATCGTTCCAGCCAGTCGGTGATCTGCCGCGTCGTCTGCTCGTCGTCGTACGTCGTGAACCCGCCGCTGCCGTAGACCTCGACCGGTTCGCCGGACCCTCCGAGCAGACGGTGCAGCGGAACGCCGAGCAACCGCGCCTGCAGGTCCCACACCGCGACGTCCACCGCGGAGATGGCGGTCCCCGCCACGCCGTCGCGGCCGACGTTGCGAACCGCGCGCGACATCGCGGCGTTGGCGCCACGAGGGTCGAAGGCCGAACGGCCCGCCACGACCGGTCCCAGCATGTCCTCGACGACTCCGGCGGCAGCCGAACCGGCGTAGGTCCAACCGAGACCGGTCACGCCACCGGCGGCCGCCGTGACGACCACGACGGTGGTGGCATCCCACGACAACGTGCCGTCGGCCTCGGGACTGTCGGTCGGCACCCGGTAGGCGGCCGCGTCGACCGCATCGACGGTGACGTCGGTCATCGACGGTCCACGACGAGCCGGTCCGCCGCCCGCGCAGCGAGCGCCATGATCGTCAGCGCCGGGTTGGCTGACCCCTGCGTCGGGAGGACGCTGCCGTCCACGACGTAGAGGTTCGGAATGGACCACGTGCGCAGATCGGCGTCGACCACACCGTCCTCCGGCCGGGCGCTCATCCGCGCCCCACCGACCAGATGCGCGTTGCGGTCGATGGTGATGACCTCCGTCGCGCCGGCCGCCTCGAGGATGCGCACCTGCGCGGCCCTCGCGGCGTCGAGCAGCATCCGGTCGTTCTCGCCGAGGCTGTAGCTGAACCTCGCGACCGGCAGTCCGTAACGGTCCTTCTCCTCGTCGAGGGTCACCCGGTTCTGCGGTCGTGGCAGGTACTCGCACAACGCGCCCAGGGTCGCCCAATGGACGTAGTCACGCATGTACTCGCGTAGCGGTTCCCCCCAGTGGCCCTGGGCGGCGACGTGCTCCGCCCAGGTGATCGGCAGCGGTGAGACGTTCTGGATGCTGAAGCCGCGCTGGTAGGGATTCGTCGGGTCCGTCTCGTAGAACTGCTCCGACGTCACCTCGGGAGGCGGCGCCTTGTGCATCCGGATCTCTTCGTCGAACCGGCCGGCCGCCTGCGGTGCCCCTTGCACCATCACGTAGCGCCCGACCTGGTCGTGGTCGTTGGCGAGGCCGTCGGGCCAGCGCTTGGTGGCCGAGTTGAGCAGCAACCGAGGCGTCTCGATCGCGTAGCCGCAGACCGCGACCACCCGCGCCCGCTGTCTGCGCTCGACGCCGTCCCTGAAGTAGCGCACCCCGGTCGCCCGACCGCTTGCGTCGTCGACCTCGACCGCACACACCATGCTGTCGGCACGCACCTCAGCGCCATGAGCGAGCGCGTCAGGCACGTGCGTGATCAGCGGCGACGCCTTCGCGTTGACCTTGCACCCCTGCAGGCAGAAGCCCCGATAGATGCAGTGCGGGCGGTTGCCGAACCGTCCGTTCGCGATGGCGACCGGGCCGACCCGGGTCTCGATGCCGAGCGCGAGCGCCCCGCGCTGGAAGATCATGCCGTTGCCGCTGACCGGGTGCGGCGAGTGCGGGTAACGGTGCGGGTCACCCCACGGCCACTCCTGCCCCGCTACCGGCAGCTCCTCCTCGATCGCCCGGTAGTAGGGCGCCAGCTGCTGGTAGTTGATCGGCCAGTCGGCGCCGACGCCGTCACGGGAGTACGTCTCGAAGTCCGACGGGTGGAACCGCGGCACGTAGCCGGCGAAGTGGACCATCGAGCCGCCAACGCCCCGGCCGGAGTTGTTCGACCCGAGCGCGACCGGGTTGTCGCCGTCGATCACCCGCGGTTCGGTCCAGTACAGGTGGTGCGAGCCGGCCTCGTCGCTGACCCAGTCACGGTCCGGATCCCAGAACGGACCGGCGTCGAACCCGACCACCCGCCATCCGGCGCGCGCCAGCCGCTGCATCAGCACCGAGCCGCCGGCCCCCAGGCCGACGATCGCGATGTCGACCTCTTCCTCGTCGTCGAACCGGCGCATGTCGCGGCGCAGCCGGTGGTCGGTACGCGTGCCGTCGTTCGGGAGCAGCCACGCCGACGCGTTGCGCTGCTTGACGCGGGACAGGCTGGTCATTCGCCGGGGCTGACCGGGTCGAGATCGACGGTGTCCGCTACCTCCCACGGCTCACGCGCGTCGATGCCGATGTTCTTGTACCCGCGCGGGTAGGCGGGCCCACCGAAGCCGATCTCGTTCCATACCAGCGGGTGGCTGTAGAACGCGGTGCAGGCATAGCGGGTCCACAGGCTCCACACCCGGTCGGCGCTCAGCCCGTGCCACATGCCCTGGCCCAGCTGTTGGACCGCGCGGATCAGGTCGGCCTGGATCGGCCGCTCGAGCTCGGCGAACGGTGCGCCGAACTTGGCGTTGGCGTCCTCGTCGAGCGCGGCGAACGAGGCCCGGAACGCGTCGCCGTCCTCGGGCATGTCGTGGTAGTGCCAGCCGTCGGTCTCGCCTTCGCACAGCCTGGCGTCGACCATCTCCAGTATCGGGACCACCCGCTCGTCGCACTGGCCGAGCAGCTGGTCGAACAACGCCCTCCCGACGGCTTCCTCGGCCGGTGTGAAGAAGTGCAGCGCCGCGGCCGGGCCGAGCCGCGCCAAGACCACCCCGGCCGTCGTGTCGTCCCAGTGCCGGACCTCGCCGAGAACGTCGAAACCCGGGAACCGCGCAGGCGCGCTCATTCGCCTTCGCGGCGCAGGATCGCGGCCAGCACGCCCATCCCACCCACCATCGTCATGAGCATCGGGGCGAGCAGCGGCGGCCCCATCTCGATGTTGTAGCGGCCGAGAGACCAGCCACCCGGTCGTTGCGCCACGCCGCGGGCGTGCAGGTACGTCCCCTGCACGCCGTTGGCGATCATCAGCGTCGAGACGAGCGGGAGCACCGTCTTCGCCGCCCGCTTGCTGAAAACGCCGGCGACACCGGCGGCGAGCCCGACCGGCCCGAGCGCGACGGGCAGCCACATCATGCGGTTGCCGAAGCTCGCCCGGTCGTGTTCGAAATAGATCTCGGCGGCGGTGATCACCGACCCGACTGCGGCAAGACCGGACAAGGAACGCTCGAAATGCCCGGTCTCGATGTTGCGCACCAGCACGTCGATGCCGTGCACGGCTTCCGCGGCAGCGGCCATCTCAGCCCTTGCCGCCGGGAAGGAACTCCTGCGCCTTCAGCTTGACGCCTTCCTTGATGACGTCCCAGCGGTCGGAGTCGCCGCGGACGACCGCCGAGATCATGTTCTCGATCTGGTCGAGGGTGGCGTGGGGCGGGATGGGCGGGACCGCAGGATCCGTCACGAACTCCAGGACGCACGGCCGGTCCGCGCCGAGCGCACTGCGCCATGCCGGCGCGATGTCGCCGGGCTGGTCGATCCGCAGACCCTGCAGGCCGATGCTGCGCGCGTACTCGGCGTACGGGAACGGTGGCAGCTGCTGGGAGGGCAGGAACTGCGGCGCCCCTTCCATGGCGCGCATCTCCCAGGTGACCTGGTTGAGGTCCTGGTTGTGCAGCACCGCGATGATCAGCCGCGGGTCACTCCACTCCTGCCAGTACTTGGAGATGGTGATGAGCTCGTTGATGCCGTTCATCTGCATCGCCCCGTCGCCGACGAACGCGATCGCCGGCCGGTCCGGATGCCCGAACTTCGCGCCCACCATGTAGGGGACGCCGTTGCCCATGGTCGCCAAGGTGCCCGACAGCGAGCCCCGCATCCCCGGACGCAGCTTGATGTTGCGCGCGTACCAGTTCGCCGACGAGCCGGAGTCGGCCGACACGATGACGTTGGCCGGCAGCACCTCCGAGGCCTCCGCAAACACCCGCTGCGGGTTCAGCGGGTCGGCGCCCACCTGCGCCGAGCGGTCCATCACGTCCCACCACCGGGCGACATGCTTCTCGATGCTCTCGCGCCAGGAGCGGTCGTTCTTGCGCTCGATCATCGGAAGCAGCTGCTTCAACGTCGCGCCGGCGCTGCCGACGAGGTTGAGCTCGTACGGATAACGCATCCCGATGAACCGGGGGTCGATGTCGATCTGGATCGCCCGCGCCTGTCCGAACTCGGGCAGGAACTGGGTGTACGGGAAGTTCGACCCGATCGTGACGAGGGTGTCGCAGCCGGTCATCAGCTCATACGACGGGCGGGTCCCCAGCAGACCGATCGACCCGGTGACGAAGGGCAGCTCGTCGGAGAGCACGTCCTTGCCGAGCAGCGCCTTGGCCACCCCGGCTCCGGTGAGCTCCGCCAGCTCCACGACCTGGTCCGCCGCCTCACGGGCGCCTTGCCCGATCAGGATCGCGACCTTCTTGCCCGAGTTGATGATTTCCGCCGCGTGGGCGAGCTCACGCTCCGGCGGCAGCAGCTGAGGCTCCACGATGCCGAGGCTGGACGGCACCATCTTGAACTCGTGCGTCGGTGCGGCGTACTCCAGCTCCTGGACATCCGACGGAATGATGATCGCCGCAACACACCGCTGGGTCATCGCCGTGCGCATCGCCCGGTCGATCACGTTCGGCAGCTGCTCGGGGACCGTCACCATCTGGCAGTACTCGTTGGCGACGTCCTTGAACAGGCTCAGCAGGTCGACCTCCTGCTGGTAGGACCCGCCCATCGCGCTGCGGTTGGTCTGACCGACGATCGCGACGACCGGTACGTGGTCGAGCTTCGCGTCGTACAGACCATTGAGAAGGTGGATCGCGCCCGGTCCGGAAGTCGCGGCACACACCGCCACTCGTCCGGTGAACTTCGAGTAGCCGACCGCGGCGAACGCCGCCATCTCCTCGTGGCGCACCTGCACGAACTTCGGGTCGTTGTCCGCCCGGCCCCACGCAGCGAGCAAGCCGTTGATCCCGTCCCCGGCATAGCCGAAGACGCACTCGACTCCCCACTCCTTGAGTCGTGCCAACACCTGGTCGCCAACAGTGGCCACGTCGAGTCCTTTCAGCTCTCCCCGAAGACGTTCGTGATCTACCCCCGCAGAACGCCGAGCATGCGAGGCGCCGGTGCAGCGCGGGCAGATCCGGGTAGACCCATGCCGTGAACAGCGCAGAGCTCCTCGCCGAAGCCTTCAACCGCGTCCAGCAGGGCGTGCACTCGACGCTGGACGGACTCGGCCCCCGCGAGCTGGCGGCCCGCGTCGACGCCGATCGCGAGCACCCGGAGGCCAACACGATCGCCTGGCTGATCTGGCATCTCACCCGCGTGCAGGACGATCACGTCGCCGACGTGGCCGGCCGCAAGCAGGCGTGGCACGAAGGCGGCTGGCTGGAGAAGCTGGACCTGCCGTTCGACCAGGACGCGACGGGCTACGGCCAGAACCCCATGGACGTCGCGGCTGTACGGCCCCGCTCCGCGGACCTGCTCGTCGACTACTACGACGCGGTGCACGAGCGCACGTTGGACTACGTCGGGCAGCTCGGCGATCGCGACCTCGAGCGCGTCGTCGATGACTCCTTCGATCCCCCGGTCACCCTCGGCACCCGCCTCATGAGCGTCATCGTGGACGACCTCCAGCATCTCGGGCAGGCCGCGTACGTCCGCGGTCTCCTCACGCGGCAGCCGTGAGCCCGGCCGTTTAGTGCCACCTCGCTCGGGCAGCGTCGTGCGGTAGGCGCCTGTGCGCGCGTCGATCCGAGGAGGGCTCTCCTATGACTGAGCCGATGAATGCCATCGAGTTGCTCGAGGACCAGCACCAGCACATCCGCTCGTTGATGAGCCTGGTCGGCGAGGCAGAGACCGAGCAGGTCCGCAAGCGGGCGTTCGACCAGCTGCGCGAGCTGATCGCGGTGCACGAGACGGCAGAGGAGATCGTCATCCGCCCGGTGACCCGCCGCGCGTTCCCCGGCGGCGAGCAAGTCGCCGACGCCCGGATGGCGGAGGAGAACGAGGGCAAGTCGGTGCTCGCCGAGCTCGAGAAGCTCGACGTCACGGATCCGGCCTTCGCCAAGACCTTCGCTGAGTTCCGGGCTGCGGTCGAGGAGCACGCGCAGCACGAGGAGCAGCTCGAGTTCCGCGCCCTTCGCGACCACGTGGACGGGGAGAGCCTCGACAAGATGGGGCAGCGTATCCAGCAGGCCGAGGCCGCCGCCCCGACCCACCCTCATCCCGCCGCGAAGACGACGGCGACCAACGCGCTGCTCGGCCCGTTCGCCTCCATCGCCGACCGAATCCGCGACGCACTGGCGTCGTAGCTGAAGCCGTCGTCGCATGACGACGCTCGCGGCCGCTGCGGTCGCCCGATCCGGTCAAGGCTGGAAGCAGGTCGGGGAGCTCGGCCTCGCCTTCCTGCTGGCCAGCCTGATCGGGCTCGAGCGGGAGCTGAAACGCAAACCGGCCGGCCTGCGTACCCACACCATCGTCGGCGTCGGAGCGGCGCTGTTCACCCTCGTGTCGAAGTACGGCTTCGCCGATGTCCTGGTCCCCAACCAGGTCGTGGTCGACCCTTCGCGGGTCGCCGCCCAGATCGTCAGCGGCATCGGTTTCATCGGCGCCGGGCTGATCTTCGTCCAGCGTGACTCGGTACGCGGGCTGACCACGGCCGCTGCGATCTGGCTGACCGCTGCCGTCGGCGCAGCCGCCGGCGCCGGCCTGTGGCTGCTGGCGGTGCTCGGCACTGCCACTCACTTCGTGATCGTGTACGGCTACACGCCGTTGATCCACCGGCTCAGCCGGGAACGCGGTCCCGACGACGAGGAGTGAGCCGCGGTTCAGTCGCGGTGCCGACGCGGGCTGGCGTGGCACTCGGGATCGAGCCGGTCGCTCGGAGTGATGCGGCCGGCGCGGACCAGCAGGCCGTAGCGGGCCATGAACTCGACGAGCTCGTACTGGTCCTCGTCGGGCGTGCCGACGTACTCGACCGCATCATGGGCATGGACGATCTCGGTCAGCACGTCCTCGGCGCTGAACTCCGGAAAGGCCTTCGAAAGCTTGTTCCGCAACGTTTCCCAGTTCGCCGACGCGCTTCGAGGCATCGTGGTACCTGGCATAAGTGATCAATGCCCGGCCCCACGCCCCGAAAACGTCTAGGGTCCCGTGATGGCCGCCGCGCGCGCAACGAAGGCCGGGATGCCCCCGGTGGTGGCGCCGATGCTTGCCTCTCCCGGCGAGCTCCCGGCCACCGACTCGGCGTGGGCGTTCGAACCGAAGTGGGACGGCATCCGAGCGGTCACCCGGCTGGACGGAGCGGGTGCGCTCGCGGCCAGCAGTCGCAACAGCCAGGACCTGTCCCGGATGTTTCCCGAGCTCGAGGTGCTCACCACTGTGTTGCGCAAGCGGCCGGCAGCCCTCGACGGCGAGCTCGTCGCGCTCGACGACGCCGGCGTCCCGCGCTTCGGTTTGTTGCAGGCGCGTCTCAACCTGACCAGCGCGTCGATGATCGCGCGGCGGGCGAACGAGGTGCCCGCCACCTACATCGTCTTCGACGTGCTCCACCTGGACGGGTCGTCGCTGCTCGACCTGACCTACGACGAGCGGCGTTCGGCTCTCGAGTCTCTCGGCCTCGACGGGGACGGGGTGACGACCGGCGCCTCCTACCGCGACGTCGCCGGCGCCGACGTGTTCGCCGCCGCCAGCAGCCGAGGCCTGGAAGGAGTCGTCGCGAAGCGGCGCGCCTCCCGCTACCAGCCGGGCAGTCGCAGCACCGACTGGATCAAGGTCAAGGCGATGCGCGACCAGGAGGTCGTCGTCGGCGGCTGGCTGCCCGGGCAGGGCCACCTGCGCGGGACGTTCGGCGCGCTGCTGCTCGGCGTGCCGTCACCGGACGGGTTGGTCTACGTCGGCAAGGTCGGCACCGGGTTCAACGACCGAGCACGGGCAGCGCTGCTCACCAGACTGCAGGAGTTGCTCCGCGACGAGTCGCCCTTCACCGGACCGATCGACGCGAAGGACCGGGCGAACGCGCGGTGGGTGGCCCCGCAGATCGTCGGCGAGGTGCGCTTCGGAGAATGGACGCGAGAAGGTCGGCTGCGTCACCCCAGCTGGCGCGGGGTGCGCCCCGACAAGGATCCAGCCGATGTCCGCCGGGAGTAGGCGTGGCGAGTAAGAAGACCGCGGTCCAGATCGACGACCGCGAGCTGATGCTGTCCAACCTCGACAAGGTGCTCTACCCCGAGGCGGACTTCACGAAGGCCGCCGTGCTCGACTACTACGCGCGCATCGCCGAGGTGATGATCCCGCATCTGGCCGCGCGCCCGGTGACGCTGCGCCGCTACCCGGACGGCGTCAGCGGCGAGACGTTCTTCGAAAAGCAGCGGCCGTCGCACGCCCCGGACTGGGTGCGCTCGATGCGCGTTGCGTCGCGGTCGGGTCGCCAGGGCCGCGACTTCATCGACTATCCGCTGCTCGGCGACCGTCCCAGCCTGGTGTGGGCGGCGAACCTCGCCGCGATCGAGCTGCACGTCCCGCTGTGGCACCGCGACGGTGACGCCGAGCCGCCGACACCGCCGGATCATCTGGTGTTCGACTTCGATCCTGGGCCCGGCACGAACATCGTCGAGTGCTGTCGCATCGCACTGCTCGTCCGCGACCGGCTGCGCAACAGCAAGTCGGCGGTCGCCAAGACCAGCGGCTCCAAGGGCCTGCAGGTCTACGCGCCACGCGCCGGCGCGTCCTGGGACGACATCCGCGACGAGGTGCTGGGCATCGCCAAGGCGCTCGAACAAGACCATCCCGACCAGGTGGTCGTCTCCCAGGACAAGAAGCTTCGTGAGGGCCGGGTGCTCATCGACTGGAGCCAGAACCATCCCGCCAAGACGACGGTTGCGGTGTACTCGCTGCGCGCCACGGCGTACCCGACGGCATCCACGCCCGTCACCTGGGACGAAGTGGAGCGGTGCGCCGCGAAGCGGGACGCGACGTTGCTGCGGTTCCTCGCACCCGACGTGCTCCGGCGCGTTGACGAGCACGGTGACCTGTTCGCGCCGCTGCTGCCGAAGCGGCCGCGCGCGAAGAAGCGCTAGGACGCCTTCGAGCGTCGCGGCTTGGGGGCTGCGGCAACGGCGGCGGCGAGCTCGTCCTTGGTCATCGAGGAGCGGCCTTTGATGTCGAGCTTCGCGGCCTGCTTGAGCAGCTCGGCCTTCGACATCCCGTCGAGATCTGCCGAGCCGGCGGTCTGCGCCGGCGCTTCGACCTCGTCGGAGGACTCCGACTTCGACGCGGCGGCCTTCTTCCCGCCGCCGCGGCCGCCACGCTCGGCGATCGACTGCTCGAGAGCCGCCATCAGGTCGATGACGTTGGTCTTCGGCGCCTTCTTGGCCGTCACGATCTTGCGGCCTTCACGCTTGGACTCGATCAGTGACTGGACCCGCTCGCGGTAGGTGTCGTGATAGCGCTCCGGCTCCCAGTCGACGCTGAGCGACTCGATCAGCTGACGGGCGATCGTGAGCTCGCGCTCGGCGAAGGAGTCGTCATGCGGCAGCTCCCCGACAACCTCCTCCGGGTCGCGGATCTCGTCGGCGAAGTAGAGCGACTCCAGGACGAGCGCGTCACCGGACGGGCGGATCACGACGAGGTGCTCGCGGTCGCGCATCACCATCGTTGCGATCGCGGCCTGGCCGGTGTCCTGCATCGCCCGCCGCAGCAGTGCGTACGCCCGGTCGGCACCTTTGCCGCGCGGCGCGAGGTAGTAGGTCGACCGGTAGAACGTCGGGTCGATGTCGGCCAGGTCGACGAAGTCGCTGATCTCCATCAGCTCGGAGCGGCCCGGAGCGACCGAGGCGAGCTCGTCGCGCTCGACCACGACGTACTCGTCATCGCCGGTGTCGTAGCCGCTGACGATCTCCGAGGTGGGGACTTCCTCGCCGGTCGCCTCATCGACCTTGCGGTAGCGCACCCGGTTGCCGGTGGCCTTGTTCAGCTGATGGAAGCGGACGGCCTTCTCGCTGGTGGCGCTGAACAGCCCCACCGGCACGTTGACCAGCCCGAAGGCCAGCACTCCCGACCACAGTGCGCGTGGCATCTTCCACTCCCTGCTCAGCCGCCGCATCAGGTGGCGGGCGTCTCACTTCCTCATTCCCGTATCGGCGGGTTCGTACCGGAGGCTGAGCGCTGCGAATAGCCCGAAATCGGACGGGTAGGCCGGTTCCGACCAGCTTCGAGGAGGAGACCGGCCATGCCGCTGCGGTTCTGGACGAAAAAGCGCGAGCGTCAGTACCAGCACATCAAGGCGGGACTGCAGGAGCGCGGCCGCAGCGAGGACACCGCCGAGGAGATCGCGGCGCGCACGGTCAACAAGGAGCGGGCGCGGGCCGGCGAGGCGAAGCAGGCCAGCCGTACCTCGACCGAGGACATCTCGTCAGGCCGGCGCGGCGGGCTGCGGTCGCACTCCGGACCCGGCGGTCGCACCAAGGACCAGCTCTACGCCGAGGCGCAGCGCAAGCGGATCAAGGGCCGCTCGACGATGTCCAAGGCCCAGCTCGAGAAGGCCGTCGGCCGCTGACCCATTAGCCGCGCGGGGCGTGCGGCTGTGCCCATTCAGCCGCGCGGAGCGCGCGGCTGAGCCCATTCAGCCGCGCGGGGCGCGCGTCTCTGGCACCCGCGGCATCCGCGGGCGGATCAGCTTGTCGAGGAACGAGGACAGGCCGCCGTCCTGCGCTGCGCCCTTGAGGGCGTTGAGGGCGGCGAGTCGCTCGGCCTGCTCCTCGCGAGCCGCGTTGAGCTTCGTCACCAGGTCGTCGATCTGGCCGCTGAGCGTGGTCACCGCCTTGACCTCGCCCTCCACTGCTCCGAGCAGCGCCTTGAGGCCGCCCGCGAGATCAGTGACGCCAGCGGACGCCGACGAGGCGGGCCGGGCCGCGGGACGTGCCGCGGTCTTCTTCGCCGGGGTACGCGCCATGTCAGAACTCCTGATGTTGGTGTTACGCGTGTGATCTGCGTGAACACGGTACGCAATCGGCGTCGAGTTGACCAGAGCGGCGTCGGAATCGGCCGGTAGAACGGTCTGCATGTGCGGTCGCTACGCGAGCACCCGGCGTGACGGTGACCTGCTGCGCGACTTCCAGGTCGCCTCCGTCGTCGACGACCCCCCGGAGCCCTCCTGGAACGTCGCCCCGACCGACTCCTCACGGGTCGTCCTCGAACGCATCGTGACCGACCAGCCGGACCGTCAGCTGCGGACACTGACCTGGGGCCTGGTGCCGTCGTGGGCGAAGGATCCCAAGCTGGGCGCGAAGCTGATCAACGCTCGCTCGGAGACCGTCACGACGAAGCCGGCGTTCAAAGCGGCCGCCTCCCGGCGCCGTTGCCTGGTACCCGCCGACGGCTACTACGAGTGGATGGTCGCCGACGACGGCAAGCACCCGATCTACCTGTACGGCGACGGCCCGCTGGCGTTCGCCGGCCTCTACGAGCTGCGACCCGTGGACGAGAGCCGACAACAGTGGCTGTGGACGTACTCGATCCTCACCTGCACCGCCACCGACGAGGTCGGGCACATCCACGACCGCTCCCCCGTCGTCGTCCCTGCCGACCTCCGCGACGCGTGGCTGGATCCGACGATGACCGACCTCGCCCAGGTTCGTGAGCTGGTCGCGGCGATCCCACCGCCACGGCTGCACACCTACGAGGTCGCGCCGCTGGTGAACTCGGTCCGCAACAACGGCCCGGAGCTCGTCGAACCGATCGAGCGCGCCTAGCTCAGGCCGGCTTCGCGACTGCAGCGGGCGGGTCGTCGCGCATGCCCGCGAGCGAATCGGACTCGAGCATCGCGGTGATCTGCTCGGCGGGCCGCGGCACGGCGAAGCGGAAGCCCTGCCCGAACCGGCAGCCGAGCGCCCGCAGCGTACGCAGCTGCTCGGTGGACTCGATGCCTTCGGCGACCGTCTCCAGGTCGAACGCGCTGGCCAGCTCGAGGATCGAGCGGACCAGGACCGCGGCACGCGGCCGGCCACCGAGAGAGCCGACGAAGCTGCGGTCGATCTTGAGGATGTCGACCGGATAGCGGTCGAGGTAGGCGAACGAGGAGTAGCCGGTGCCGAAGTCGTCAACGGCGACGCGTACGCCGACCGAGCGCAACGCTGCGAGCCGCGACCGAGCGAGCTCGGCGTCCTTGAGCAACAGGTTCTCGGTGATCTCGACGATCAGCGAGTCCGGCGGCAGGTCGGCGTCCTGCAGGATCGCCACGACGATGGCGACCAGGTCCGGGTCGTGCAGCTGGCTGGGCGAGAGGTTGGCGGAGACCGAGAACGGCCGGTCGAGCGCCTGCTGCCACACGGCGGCGTCGCGTGCCGCCTGCTCGAGCACCCAACGCCCGAGCGGCAGGATCAAGCCGGTGTCCTCGGCGATGTCGACGAACGCGGTCGGCAGCAGCAGTCCGCGGTCGGGATGGCGCCAGCGCAGCAACGCCTCCGCCCCGACCACCTCGAGGGTGTCGAGGTCGACCAGTGGCTGGTAGTGCAGCGCGAAGTCGCCGTTGTCGACGCTGCGACGCAGCTCGGTCTCGAGCCGGAGCCGACGGGCGACCCGAGCCTGCATCGCCGGTTCGAAGCTGACGATGCGGTTCTTGCCGTCGGCCTTCGCGCGATACATCGCGACGTCGGCGTCACGCATCAAGTCGAGTGCCCCGCGGGCATCCGCGGCGTGCATCAGGCCGATGCTCGCGCCGAGGGAGATCGTGCCGCGGGAGAACGCGAACGGCGCGTTGACCGCGATGAGCAGCCGTTGCGCGGCGGCGAGCGCCTGATGGTGGTCGACGCGCTCGAGCAGGACCGCGAACTCGTCGCCACCGAGCCGCGCGACGAGGTCGCTGGGCCGCAACGAGGCCCGCAGTCGCCTGGCGACCATCATCAGCAGCTCGTCGCCGATGGCGTGCCCGTAGGTGTCGTTGACCGCCTTGAAGCCGTCGAGATCGAGCATGAGCAACGCGATGCCCGCCGAGCTGGTCTCGAGCGCCTCGACCCCGAGCTCGATGCGCTCCGCGAGCGAGAGCCGGTTGGCGAGCCCGGTCAGCGGGTCGGTGTGCGCGAGTCGGCGCATCCCGAGCTCGGCCTGCTTTCGGCTGGTGATGTCGGTGACGACGCCGTCGATGATCCGCCGACCGTCCGCGGTCTGCTCGCGCAGCCACATCTGGTCTTGCACCCAGCGGGTTGCGCCGTCGAGCCCGATCATCCGGTACTCGACCTGCATCACCCCCGACCCGTCGAGCATCGCCGCGTCGAGGTAGGCGTCGCGGTCGTCCGGATGCACTGCGCGGGCCCACGCCGCGCTCAGGTCGGCGTCGTGGCCCGGGTTGCCGCCGAGGAAGTTCTCGATCCCCGGCCCGGTGTAGATCTCCTTGTACCCGCCGTCGGGCAGGACCTCACCGCTGTAGATGTGGCAGCCGACGCGGGTGAGCAGCTCGATGAACATCTCGTGCGTCGGCGCGAGGTCCGGCGCGACGCCGTCCTCGTCACCCGGCACCGATGCACCACGCACGCCAGAAGTGTCTCCTATTTGCCGTCGGCGGGGGCCAAAAGTTGGCGCTACCGCGAACGGGGTTCGTTCGGGGCGGTCAGCCATGTCGCGAGCGCGAGGGCGATCGTGGCGTGCACCTGCGCCGAGGCCAGACTGTTCGCCTTGTCAGGACCCTGCTGGCTCGACGCGACGTTGACCTGGGTGCGAGCACGGTCGAGGTGGAAGGCGAAGTTCTCGGAGCTGAACGGCAAAGGCATGCGAAGAAAATAGAGGCACACCCAACGGCTGCGCGAGGGAGGGCGGACGAGTCGGTCTGTAGGCCGGGTTCTGTGACTCGGAGCGAACCCCGAGCCGACGGTCATCTATCTCGGATCGCCGTTGCCGACGACCTCTAGCGGTCTACCCGGAAGCTCGGGCGGGCCGCCCTCGAGCGCTTCCTGTCTGACCTTGCTCCGGGTGGGGTTTGCCGAGCCGGCCGAGTCACCTCGGTCGCTGGTGGGCTCTTACTCCACCGTTTCACCCTTGCCGTGCGGCCGAAGCCGTACGGCGGTCTGTTCTCTGTGGCACTTTCCCGCGGGTCGCCCCGGGTCGGTGTTACCGACCACCCTGCCCTTCGGAGCCCGGACCTTCCTCGGCGGCACCGAAGTGCCGACGCGACCGTCCGACCGACTCGTCCGCGGCCAAAGCGTACTGATATGCAATGACGAGACGAAAGGCTCACGGCGTAGAAGGGAAGCCCCCGTGGCAATCGAGGTCGGAAGCAAGATCCCGGACGTCGCCGTCAAGGTGATGCGCGACGGCAAGCCGGAAGAGGTGCGCACGGGCGACGTGCTCGGTAGCGGCAAGGTCGTGCTCTTCGCGGTGCCCGGCGCGTTCACCCCCGGCTGCTCGAAGATCCACCTCCCCGGCTACGTGCAGCACGGCGACGAGCTGAAGGCCAAGGGCATCGACACGATCGCGTGCATCTCGATCAACGACGCCTGGGTGATGGATGCCTGGGGCGAGTCGCAGGGCGTCGGCGACAGCATCCTGATGCTGGCCGACGGCAACGGCGAGTTCACCAAGGCGATGGGCCTCGAGGCCGACCTCGCGGTCGCGGGGCTCGGCACCCGTTCGCAGCGCTACGCCGCGGTCATCGAAGACGGCACCGTCACCGAGCTCGAGGTCGAGCCGGCGCCGGGCGTCGACGTCAGCAGCTGCGAGAACATCCTCACGAAGGTCTGATGTCCTTCGAGACCTTGCTGTACGGCGTGGCCGACCGGGTCGCCACGATCACGCTGAACCGGCCGGAACGGCTCAACACGATCGTCCCACCGATGCCGGAGGAGTTCGAAGCCGCGGTGGCCGACGCCGTGGCCGACGCGGCCGTGAAGGTCATCGTCGTACGCGGCGCGGGACGCTCCTTCTGCGCGGGGTACGACTTCGGCGACGGGTTCCACCACTGGGACGACCGCATCACGACCGACGGCAAGTGGGATCCGGGCAAGGATTTCCAGCTCGCCGGCGCGTACGGGCCGACGCAGCGCTTCATGTCGATGTGGCGCTCCCCCAAGCCGGTGATCGCGCAGGTGCACGGGTGGTGTGTCGGCGGTGGCAGCGACACCGCGCTGTGCGCCGACATCGTGATCGCCTCCGACGACGCCCGGATCGGGACGCCGTACTCGCGCATGTGGGGCTGCTACCTGTCCGCGATGTGGGTCTACCGGCTGGGGCTGGCCAAGGCTAAGGAGTACGCCCTGACCGGCAAACCGCTGTCCGGCGTCGAGGCCGCGCAGGTCGGGCTGATCAACCGCTCGGTGCCGTTCGCCGAGCTGGAGCGAACCGTCGCCGAGACCGCCGCGCAGCTCGCTTCGATCCCGTCCTCACAGCTGGCTGCGATGAAGCTCGTCGTGAACCACGCCTACGAGCAAATGGGCCTGTCGGCCACGCAGACCCTCGGTCCGATCCTCGACGGGCTGATGCGCAACACCCCGGACGCCGCGGCGTTCATCGACACCGCCGAGCGCGACGGCGTCGCGGCCGCTACCCGTCAGCGCGACGAGCTCTTCGGCGACTACAGCCAGGCGCCGGGCACCGAGAAGCCAGACCCGAACCACGTCATCACCCCATAACCGCCGGCGATCTCACGACCGGTACGACAGCGGCGACCGCAACCGCGGCGACGATGAGCGCGCTCTGCGGCGATGACAGCCGGGCGACCAGGCCCACCGCCGGGCCGCCGAGCCCGACACCGGCGTCGAACCACGCGAAGAACGCACCCGACGCCGCGCCTCGCTCCTTCGCCGGTACGTTCGCGACGGCGAGCACCCCGAGTGAGGGGACGGCAAGACCCTGCCCCACGGAGAGCACGACCAGGGCCCCGACGCTGAGCGACGACGACGTGGCGACCGCGAACAACGCCAGCCCCGCGGCCTCGACGATCGCCGCGACCGCGAGCACCCGCGCGGCCCCCAGCCGGTCCGGAAGCGAGCCGAGAGCAACCCGGCTGACGATCACACCGGAAGCGAAGACCGGCACGATCAGCGCGGCCGTCCGCAGTCCGTGACTGGCGACAACGGCCGCGCCGAAGGACAGCACCGCGACGTAGCCGATGTTCACGAGGAGCAGGCCGACGCCGGGCCTGCCGGTACGCCGCACCATCTTCGCGATCGACACCTGCTCGTGCCGCGCAGTGGTCGGCTCCGGCGCGTTGGTGGCTGTCATCGCCGCAGCAGCGCCGAGCAGCGGCAGCGCCATCGCCGTGACCCAGAGCCGGCCGGTGTGGTGAATGCCAATCAGCTCGACCAGCAGCGGCCCGACGGTCAGCCCGGCGTAGTTCGCCAGGCCGATGTGGCCGAGGGTGCGACCCTGATGGACCTCACCGGCGATGCGCAACAGCCACAGCACAGTCGCGCTCATCATCACGGCTTCACCGGCACCGACGACGAGCCGGCTGACGACCAGCGCCCACAGCGAGACCCGCCACGCCGGGAGGACGCCGACGGCCATGGCAACGGCTCCGGCGACGACCATCGGCCGCGCACCGAGCCGATCCGACCATCGGCCGCCGAGCGGGCGCAGCACCGCACCGGTGATCGAGGGTGCTCCCACCGCAAGCCCCACCGCGACGGCGCCGCCGCCGAGCCCGGTCTCGACGTACGTCGGCACCGCGCGCAGGACCGCTCCGAGTGCGGCGTAACAGGTGACGGAGGCGCCGAGCACCAACAGGTAGCCGCGCCAACGTCTCAGAAAGGCCATCTGTCCAGGCCTACCCGCACCTCGCTTCGACCACCGTCGAAGCGAGGCGGGCATAGCGTCGACACGTGTCCGCCCTCGCCGCCGAACCCACGCCGATCCCCGGCGACATCGACCTGTCCGCGGTCGGCGCGCTGCTCGCCGACGCCTCCCGCGCGCGGGTCCTGCTCGCCCTCGGTGACGGCCGGTCGCTGTGCGCCTCCATGCTCGCCGGCGAGGCGGGAGTGTCGGCGTCGACTATCAGCAGCCACCTGTCGAAGCTGATCGACGCCGGGTGGCTGAGCTGCGAAATCCGTGGCCGCTACCGCTACTACCGCATCGCCGGGCCGGCCGTCGCCGAGGCGATCGAGACGCTGGCCCGCCTCGCGCCGCCCGCTCCGGTGCGCTCCCTGCGGGAAGGCACCAAGGCGCACGCCGTACGCCGGGCCCGGCGCTGCTACGACCATCTCGCCGGCAAGGTCGGCGTCGCACTGGCCGACCGGCTCGTCGCTTGCGGCTACGCCGTGCCGGACGACGACGGGCTCACCCTGACCGTCTCGGGTCGCCGCGCCTTCGCGGGGCTCGCCGTCGAGCTACCGGCGAGCGACCACATGCGCGGATGCGTCGACTGGACCGAGCAACGTCACCACGTGGGCGGCGCGCACGGTCGCGCGATCCTGGCCCGGCTGGTCGATCTCGGCTGGCTGCGCCGCTCACCGTCGAACCGGGCGATGCAGATCACCGACGCCGGCAGCCGGGGCCTTCGCGACCACTTCGGCGTGGACGTCACGGCCTTCGGCTGAGTTCCGCCGGTTGCGCAGCGACGAGAAGGTGCGGTGCGCCAGCACGAGCCAGCAGACGACGGCGACGCAACTCAGCGCGGCGGGGATCCAGTGCCCCAGGAGCAGCGACGCCGCGATCGCGCAGCTGAACGCGGTGAGGTTCGCCACCACGTCATAGACCGGGGCGACGAAGGGCCGGTTGATGACGTGCGAGATCGCGATGATGACTCCGCAGGCGAACGTCACCGAGAGCAGGAACGAGACCACAACAGGTCTCTCTAACCCGGGAACGGGGTGGCTACTCCACCGAGGTGGCTGATGTCGTTGACCAGCCGCACCACCGACGCCCCCGTCGGGCGCCAGTCGATCACCGACACCGACGCCGGGTCGATGTGGATCCGGAACACCGTGTGCAGCGGCGCGTCGAGAGCGTCCCGCAGCAGCACCTTGATCGGCGTCACGTGGGTGACCACCAAGACCTTTGCGTCCGGATAGCTCGCGACGGTCCGCTCTCGAGCCGCCGCCACGCGCTTCGCGGTCGCGGCCATGCTCTCGCCGCCGGGCGGCGCGAGGTTCGGGTCATCGAGCCAGGCCCGCAGCTGTTCGGGCGAGCGCTTGTTGATCTCGCCGAACGTCGCGCCTTCCCAGTCGCCGAAGTCGGTCTCGGCGAAGCCGTCCTCGACGACCACGTCGGCACCGACCGCCGACGCCACAATCTCGGCGGTCTGCCGGGTACGCCGCAGCGGCGAGGCGACGATGACGTCGAGGCCGAGCCCGGACAGCCGGTGAGCCGCCGCCCGCGCCTGCGCCGTACCGCGGTCGGTCAACGCAGCGTCACCCCGCCCACTGAACCGCTTCTCGATCGACAGCGGCGTCTCGCCGTGGCGCAGCAGGGTCGCCATCGTGGTCGGCCCAACCGCGGCGCTCCAGCCGTAAAGGGTGTTTCGCGGCTTGGTCGCCGACGCGGGAGCGGCGCCAGCCTGTGCCGCGACGAGCGCCTCCGAGCGCGGCGACCACGCGCGCCCCGCCGCCTGGTCGTCCATCGCCTCGTTCGCCAGCCGGTCCGCTTCGAAGTTCAGCTCGCGCCTGATGTGGGTGAAGCGGGCGCTCGGGATCTGGCGGAGTACGCCGGCGGCCTCCTTCGCCAGCTCGATCATGTCGGGATGCTTGACCTTCCACGCGTTGCTCATCTGCATCACGACGAGCTTGGAGTCCATGCGGACCTCGACCTCGGTCGCGCCGAGCGCGACCGCCTCGCGCAGCCCCGCGATCAGGCCGCGGTACTCCGCCACGTTGTTGCTCGCGACACCGATCCCGCCGGCAACCTCGCGCAGGATCTCGCCGGTGTCGGCGTCGCGAACGAGCGCGCCGTATCCCGCCGGACCGGGGTTCCCGCGCGAGCCGCCGTCGGCTTCGACGATGACCCGGGTCACAGGCCCGAGTCGGCCGTGCGGACCAGGATCCGCCGGCACTCCTCGCAGCGCAGCACCTCGTCGGGCTCCGCGTCGCGGATCCGGTTGATGTCGGTCGTGTTGAGCTGGAGGTGGCAGCCTTCGCACTGACCTCGGCGCAGCGCGGCGGCGCCGACCCCGCCGGAGGACTGCCGCAGCTTGGTGTAGAGCTCCAGCAAATCGCCCGGCACACCGGCCGCGGTCTCGCCGCGATGCGCCGTCGTCTTCTCCACCTCAGCGGCGATCTCCGCGAGCGCCGCGTCGCGACGCGAGGAAGCGTCGGCCAGTCCTTGCTCGATCGTGGCGAGCTCGCCGCGCAGCCCGGCCAGGCGAGCCTGCACCGTCTCGCGTTGCTCCATGACCTCGAGCTCGGCGTCTTCGAGCTCGGTCTGGCGACGATGCAGCGACTCGATCTCCGACTGCAGGTTCTCCAGCTCCTTGGGTGAGCTGACCTGTCCGCTGTCGAGCCGCTGCTGGTCACGGCTCATCCGGCTGCGGACCTGCTCGACGTCGACATCGACCTTCGCCTGCTCGCGACCCAGGTCGCTGTCCTCGGTCTCGGCACGTACGACGTCGTCCGACACGGCGGTACGCCGCGCCTCGAGACTGGCGATCTCGTCGTGCTCGGGCAGCGTCGCGCGCCGATGCTCGAGCCGGTCCAGCGTGGAGTCCAGCTCCTGTACGTCGAGCAGCTTCAGCTGGTCCTCGGGAGCGGCGTTCACGTCACCTCAGCAGTGCGAGTGGGTGGTCCATGGGTCGGTGACGATCCGCGACACCGAAGTCTCAACCGTAGTGCCGGGGATCGTGAGGTCCGTCGCGAGCAGCGCCGCGGCCTGGTCGAGCCACGGCGCCTCCGTCGCCCAGTGCGCAGCGTCGATCAGGGCGACGTCGAGGTCGGCGATGCTCTCCGAGGTCGAGTGGTGCTTGAGGTCGGAGGTGACGAGCACGTCGGCCCCCAGGCCGGCGGCCAGGGCGGCCAGTCCCCCGCCGGAGCCGCCGCACACGGCGACCGTGCGGACCGGGCGGCCAGGATCCCCCGCGCCGCGGACCCCCCAGCTCGTCGCCGGCAGCGCCCGCGCGACCTCCTCGGTGAACTCGGCGAGTGTCGTGGCTGCCGCCAGCGTCCCGATCCGGCCGAGCCCGATCCCGGTCGGGACATCGGCGAGCTCGACCACGTCGTACGCCGGCTCCTCGTACGGGTGAGCGGCGACCAGCGCGGCGAGCACCTGGCGGCGCAGCCGTCGCGGCGCGACCGTCTCCACCCGCGTCTCCGCCACTCGTTCCGCGACGCCGGGGCTGCCGATGGTGGGTGACGTCCCGGGGCCGGGCGTAAAGGTGCCGGTGCCCGTACCGAGGTATCCGCACCGGCTGTAGTTGCCGATCGAGCCCGCGCCCGCCGCCGACAGCGCGTCGAGCATCCGGTCGGCGTCGTCGACCGGCACGAAGGTGACGATCTTGTCGACCGCACCGCTGGCCGCAGGCGAGAGCACGCCGACGTCTCGCAGGCCGAGCGTCGCGGCCAGCGCGTCGTTGACTCCCGGGTTGGCGACATCGGCGTTGGTGTGCGCCACGTAGAGCGCGCAGCCCGCGCCGATCAGCCGGTGCACGACCCGGCCCTTCGACGTCGTCGCCGCGACCGACGTCGTGCCGCCGAGGTAGAGCGGGTGATGGGTGACCAGCAGCTGCGCGCCCGCAGCGACCGCCTCCTCCGCAACCGCCTCGACCGGGTCGACCGCGAAATGGATCCGCGTGACGTCGGCGTCCGGGTCGCCGCACACCAGGCCGACGGCGTCCCACGACTCCGCCCACGCTGGGTCGTAGCGGCCCTCGAGTGCGGCGATGATCTCCGCGAGGCGCATGCCGTCAACATACGTTGGCGGGCGTGACCGACTCACAGCTCTGGCTGGTGCGCCACGGCGAGACGGAGTGGAGTGCGTCAGGGCGCCACACCGGCAGCACCGACGTTCCGCTCACCGAGCGCGGCCGGCAAGCCGCGACGCAGCTCGCCGCCGTCCTCGCCGGACACTCGTTCGCGGCGGTGCTGACCAGCCCGATGTCGCGGGCGCGCGACACCTGCGAGCTGGCGGGCTTCGGCGATCGAGCGATCGTCGACGACGACCTGCGCGAGTGGGACTACGGCGAGTACGAAGGCGTCACCACCGAGGAGATCCGCAAGACCCGGCCCGGGTGGACGGTGTTCGCCGACGGCTGCCCGGGCGGCGAAGCGGCCGATCAGGTCGCGGCGCGCGCCGACCGGGTCATCGCGTCGGCGCGGCGTACCGACGGCGACACGATCGTGTTCTCCCACGGCCATCTGCTGCGTGTGCTGGCGGCGCGATGGGTCGGCCTGCCGGCGCCGGCCGGTGCACATCTCGCACTGGCGACGGCGTCGGTGAGCACGCTCGGCTGGGAGCGCGAGACCCCGGTGATCGCGAGCTGGGACCTCACCTGACGCCCGCGTGCGTTGCTGCGGACGCGACGCTCAGGCGTGCGGGTGACGCTGCGCCGGCTCCCGGCCGACCGGCTGCGTCGGCGGCGGCAGGAGGGCGACCCGCGGCTTCAACGGCCGGGTGACCGGCTTGTCCGCGGTCACGAGCACCTCCTCGCCGGCGTGGCTGAGCGCGATCTCGCCGTCGTCGCCGTCGTGCACGGCGTACGTGACCTCCCGGTGGTCGACCTCGACCCGAAGCCGTACGCCGCGCCAGCGGATCCGGAACACGAGCTTCGAGATCCCCTCCGGCAACGCAGGGTCGAAGGTGAGCCGGCCGCCGAAATCCCGGAAACCACCGAAGCCGGCGACCAGCGAGCTCCACGCCCCCGCCAGTGACGCCATGTGCAGCCCGTCACGGCTGTTGCGGTGCAGGTCGCGAAGGTCGATCATCGCCGCTTCGTAGGCGTAGTTGTGCGCCAGCTCGAGATGACCGACCTCGGCCGCCATCACCGCCTGGGTGCACGCCGACAACGACGAGTCGCGGACGGTTCGCCGCTCGTAGTAGTCGACGTTGCGGGCCTTGTCCTCAGGTGAGAACCGGTCGCCGCACCAGTGCAGCGCGAGCACGAGGTCGGCCTGCTTCACGACCTGCTTGCGGTACATGTCGAAGTACGGCGCCGACAGCAACAGCGGATAGCGGTCCTTGTACGCCTCGAAGTCCCACGTCTCGTGCCGGGTGTAGCCCTCCGACTGCGGATGCACCTGGAGCTTCTCGTCGTACGGGATGTAGACGTTGTTCGCCGCGTCCCGCCAGCTCGCCGCCTCCTCGTCCGTCACGCCGTACTCGCGCGCCAAGTCCGGATGCCGGCGGCACCCTTCGGCGGCCGCGGTGAGGTTGCGCGCGGCCATGAGGTTGGTGAACACGTTGTCGTCGGCGATCGCGCTGTACTCGTCGGGACCGGTGACGCCGTCGACGTGCCACGCGCCCTCGGCGTCGTGATGACCGAGCGAGAGCCACATCCGCGAGGTCTCGACGAGGATCTCGAGGCCGCCCGAGCGCTCCACCGACTCGTCGCCCGTGGCGGTCCGGTAGCGCTCCACCGCGTCGGCGATGTCGGCGTTGACGTGGAACGCGGCGGTGCCCGCCGGCCAGTATCCGGAGCACTCCTGGCCCCGGATGGTCCGCCACGGGAAGGCGGCGCCCTTCAACCCGAGCCGGACGGCGTGCTCGCGGGCGAGATCGATCGTGGAGTGCCGCCACCGGATGACGTCGGCGGCCGCCTTGGGCTGGGTGTAGGTCAGCACCGGAAGCACGAAGCCGTCGGTGTCCCAGAAGGTGTGCCCGTCGTACCCGGGCCCGGTCAGCCCCTTCGCCGGGATCCCGCGCCGCTCGGCGCGCGCGCCTGCCTGCAGCACGTGGAACAGCCCGAACCGGACGGCCTGCTGGATCTCGTGGTCGCCTTCGATCTCGACGTCGGCCGACTCCCAGAACTCGTCGAGGTACACCCGCTGCTCGGCGAGCAGCCCTTCCCAGCCGGAGTACCGCGCGCTCGACAGCGCGGCGGCCACCTGGTCGCGCAGCGACGGCCGGGACCGCTGGCTCGACCAGCCGTAGGCGATCAGCTTCACCAGGCGCAGCCGCTCACCGGGGTGAAGGTGGGCGACCACCGTGGTGCGCGCCCAGTCCTCGCGGGTGTCGACGTCGAGGTCGTAGCGCCCGTCGTAGTCGATGAGGTGGTCCATCCCGGCAGCCATCTGCAGCTGGCTGGCGCGGGTGTGATGCATCAGGATCCCGCCCTTTTCGTGGCGGAAGTTCTCGATGCCCACCAGCGGCCGGTCGAGGATCGCCGACACCCGCGGGTCGGACTTCATCCGCGGTAGCTCCTCGTTGGCGACCAGCTCGGACTGGATGACGAACCGGATCGCCTCGTCGACCGGCTCGACGATGAACTCGATCGCCGCCACCGCGCGTTGGACG
This sequence comes from Mycobacteriales bacterium, assembly GCA_035550055.1. Lineage (NCBI taxonomy): Bacteria > Bacillati > Actinomycetota > Actinomycetes > Mycobacteriales > Mycobacteriales bacterium. Next base: position 58,258 of record DASZRO010000080.1, read on the forward strand.
AACGACACCATCCGGCGGGAGCGCACGCGCACCCGTTGCCCGGCAGGCGAGACCCAGTCGAGGCGACGGGTCAACGTCCCGGCGCGGAAGTCCAGAACGCGTTCGTGCTGGTGCAGCTCGCCGTAGCGGACGTCGAGCGGCTCGTCGTTGACCAGGACCCGGATCAGCTTGCCGTCGGTGACGTTGACCACGGTCTGGCCGGATTCGGGATAGCCGTAGCCGGCCTCGGCGTACGGCAGCGGGCGCTGCTCGTAGAAGGAGTTGAGATAGGTGCCGGGGATGCCGTGCGGCTCACCTTCGTCGAGGTTGCCGCGCATGCCGATGTGCCCGTTGGACAGCGCGAACACCGACTCGGACTGGGCCAGCAGGTCCAGCCGCAGGTCGGTCTCCCGGACCGCCCACGGCTCGACCGGATAGGCGGACTGCTCGATCACGACGAGTCGTCCAGGAGCTCGGACAGGTCGCTCACCACTTTGCTCGCCCCGTTCTCACGCAATGCGTGCGCCTGCCCCACCCGGTCGATCCCGATGACGGCTCCGAAATGCCCCGCCCGCCCGGCTTGTACGCCGGCGATCGCATCCTCGAAGACCGCCGCTTGCGCCGGCTCGACTCCGAGCAGCGCAGCGGCTCTGAGAAAGGTATCCGGCGCCGGTTTGCCGGCAAGCCGCTCCTCGCGAATCGTCACGCCGTCGACCCGCAGCTCGATGTACACGTCCAGCCCGGTCACCCGTAGTACATCGGCAGCATTGGCGCTCGAGGAAACCAACGCGCGGCGCAGGCCGGCCGCCTGGGCCGCCGCCAGGTAGGGCTTGGTGCCGTCGAACACCTCGACGCCTCCTGCCCGGATCCGCGCCAGCACGTCCGCGTTCTTGCCGTTGCCGACGCCGTGAACGCTCGCCACGCCGGGCGGGTCGTCTGGCTCGCCCTCGGGCAGCACGATGCCGCGGCTGGCCAGGAAGTCGCGGACGCCGTCCGGCCTCGGCTTGCCGTCGACGTAGGCGAGGTAGTCCTCACGGGTGAACGGCGACTGCGGCACCGCACCGGTCGCGGTGAGTCCGGCCAGGAACGCGTCGAAGGCGTCCTTCCACGCCGCGAAGTGCAGGGCTGCCGTGTCGGTCAGCACCCCGTCGAGGTCGAACAGGCAGGCCGTCACACCGTCGGGCAGTCCCAGCACGTGCCGATCCCATCACGACGCTGAAACGGTGAACCCGGGGCGCAGGGGGTGCGTGAAAGATCACGTACGGGGAACTTCCAGTGACGGAGGTATCCATGCCGACAGCAGAGGACCACCCGACTTCGACCCAGCTCACCGGCGACCTGAAGACCGTGCTCGGTCGTGCCCACGAGACCTCGCTCGCCCTGCTCAACGACAAGGGGGCCAGCCGACTCGACGTCGTCGCCTGGTTGTCGGCGCACGTCGCCGCCTTCGAACAGTCCATCTACCCGATCGCCAGGCGCCGGCTCCCGGACGGTGCGGCGCTGCTCGCCGAGGACCGCGAGGTCGTCGCACGGCTGGTGCACACGCTGCGGGTCGCCGAACGGATGCACACCGGCGACGTCCTCGCGTCCAACCTGAGCGGTCAGCGGCTCACCGACCGCCTGCTCGAGCTGGTGAACGAACACAGCCGGGTCCAGCAGCGGCTGGTCGCGCGGCTCGCCGATGCGCTCGACCCCGCGGAGGCCGACAGCCTGGCCAAGGAGTACGGCGAGGCACTGGCCCACGCTCCGACCCGGCCGCATCCGCACCTGCACAACCGGATGCTGTTCCGGCTCGACGCGCTTCGCGACCGCCTCCTCGACACGATGGACGGCCGTCACGTGCCGGTACCCCGCGTCGCGCGGACCTACATCGCTCCCGGCCGCTGGGGCTCCTACCTGCTGGGCCAGCCGCACCCCGACGCCGAGCTGGGCCAGCCGAGGCCGCCGCGCTGAACGACGAGCCGCCTCGTGCGTGGCGAATAGCCCGATTTGCACTTTCTCCCTAGGATTGTCCGCAACGTCCGGGAAGTCGCCTTCTTGGGACGACGACCTAAGGAGCGAGAGCGTGAACACACGACGGCTGGCACTTCGCCTCGGCACAGGTTTGGTCGGGCTCACAAGCGTCGTAGCGGTCGGGGTGGCCGCACCCACTCCGGCTTCGGCTGTCGGGTTCCTGCCGACGACCACAACCGTGAGCGCACCCGGCATCGTCGCCAACGGTCCGTCCGTCGCCGTCCCGCTGGGCGCCCAGGTCGCGCTGCTCGCCCCGCTGCCGATCATCACCAAGACCGGCGTCGGCCTGCTGCTCACGCCGAGCAGCTCGGTGTACTGGACGGTCTACCCGCCGGGCTCCTCGGTCGGCATCGACACCCCGCGGGTGCAGCTCAGCCACTGCCTGGTCATCCTCTCGGCGTGCACCGCCAGCACCACGATCTCGCTGGCCGGCACCGCCGTGGACGGCGTCTACACCGTGGTCGCGCACTACCTCGGTGACGACCTCGCCGCCTCGAGCAACGGCACCACGTCGTTCCTGCTCAGCGCAGGCTGACCGGCCGCGGCGGCCCCGCCGTACCCGTACCCCAGCCCCTTCGTTCGAAGTAGCACACAACGCCCTTCACCGTGGGCGGGTTTGCGGTGCCTTGTCCGGTTCCGCAGGCGCGTTGTGTGCTACTTCGAACCGGCGCGCGGTGGTCCCGGCAGCGGTGGTCCCAGCAGGACTCGAACCTGCGACCCCCTCGTTGTAAGCGAGGTGCTCTAGCCAACTGAGCTATAGGACCGATCGATGAAGGATACGAGCCGCCCGCGGCCGAACCTCATTCCCATGAGGCGCCCCCAGCTCTTGACCTTGCTCGTCGCGGCCGTGGTCGCACTCGGTGGCGGGACCGCCGGCGCGGCCGCCGCTCGATCCACGAGCGCACCGGCTGGCGGCGTCACCTCGCTGCTGAAGTCGCTGACGTGGGACGTCCTGCCGGGGCTGGCCAAGCTCACGCCGACCGGCCATCCCGCCAGCGCGACGGTGCTCCACCTCGGGGTGATGCTCGACAACCCGCACGACGCGGCCCTGCAGCGCCTGGCGTACGCCGTCAACGACCCGGCAAGCGCGCAGTACCGGCACTTCCGCACCCCGGCGCAGCTCGACAAGGCGTTCGGGCTGCCGGCCTCGACCGGGGCGGAGCTTCGCGACTGGCTGACCAGCGGAGGTCTGAGGATCGGGTACGCCGCGCCGAGCAACGACTTCGTCGAAGCGGACGGCACCGTCGGCCAGGTCGAGAAGCTGCTCGGCACCCAACTGGCGACGTACGCCGACAAGGGGCTGCACTTCATGGCGAACACCAGCGCCCCGAAAGTGCCCGCCGACCTCGACGTCGCGAGCCTCATGGGGCTGAACTCGCTGCAGCACTTCTCGCCGGTGGCCCCGCGGGTCACGAAGCACACCTCGCCGTCCGCCACCGGGTGCTTCGAGGGCATCAAGTTCCCGTGCGAAGAGGGCTACGACGCCGCCGACATCGCGCGCCTCTACGACGGGCCGGCCGCCAACCAGGGCCAGGGGCAGTCGATGGCGATCTTCGGTGAAGGCCAGACCGCCCCGGTGATCGGCGACCTGCGCCGGTTCGAGGCCTACAACCACCTGCCGCGCGTCAACGTGAAGGTGATCCACACCGGCCTCGGCCCGTACACCAGCAACGACGGCCAGGACGAGTGGGACCTCGACACCCAGTCCTCGACCGCGATGTCCCCGGACGTCTCCGAGCTCGACCTCTACTTCGCCAGGACGCTGTCCGACGCCGACGTCGCCACCGAGTTCGCCCAGTGGATCAACGACCCGAGCGCGCCGCTGCAGGCCAGCGCCAGCTTCGGCGAGTGCGAGACCGACCCGCTCAACGTCGCGTTCGGCAACCCGGTTCTCACCAGCCTCGCGCTGCCCGTGGCCGAAGGGCTCGGCGACAACCTCGAGCCGGCGATCGAGAACACCCTGATGCCGCGCATCCTGGCCGAAGGCCGCACGCTGTTCAACTCCTCGGGCGACACCGGCAGCTCCTGCCCGATCCTCGCGGTGTCGGGGATCGGCGGCGGCAACGGCGTGCTCAACCAGGTCGTCCCGATCCAGAGCTACCCCACCGTCAGCAAGTACGTCGTCTCCGTCGGCGGGACGCTGCTCTACAGCGACGGCAACACGCCGCCCAGCCGCAAGCTCGAGCTGGCCAGCCCGTACGGCGGCGGCGGCTCGTCGCTGTTCAACAGCGCGCCCCCCTGGCAGAGCAAGGTGCTGACCCTGCCCTGCGTGATCGGGTACGACGGGCAGCTCTACCCGCCGGGGACGAAGTGCCGCGGCGTACCCGACGTCTCCGCCCAGTTCGGGGACGCTCTCGCCCTCGGCTTCGACGTCTTCGTCGACGGCAAGCTGCTGACGACCGGCGGCACCTCCCTCGCGTCGCCGCTGTGGATGGGTGCCTGGACCCGGGTGCAGGCCGCAGCGGCCAACCCGCACAAGGGAAACGGCTCGGCCGACCCGATCCTCTACCGGATCGGGCAGAGCCCGGCCTACCACCAGGCGTTCCACGACGTGACCCTCGGCACGAACGGGCTCTACCTCGCCACCCCCGGCTACGACCTCGTCACCGGCTGGGGCTCACCCGACATGACCGGGCTGATCAAAGCCGTCGACGGCAAGCTCGCGCCGACGTCGCATGACGACACTCCGGCGGCGCCGCTGCAGCCGCTCGCGCACTGTTCGACCGTGTTCACTTCGCCGGCCGGCAATGCGGTCGACGAGAACCTCGTCGGCTATCCCGGCCACCTCAGCCCGCAGCCCCAGCTCGACATCGTCAAGGGCGCACTCTCCCTTGCCCGCGGCGGCAAGTACCTGCGAACCGTGATGACCATCTCCGACCTGAGCACCAAGCTGCCGCTCGACGCGATCCAGCCGACGACGGTGCTGCCCGGTGGCGAGGACTGGACCTTCGACGTCGTCGTGCACGGTACGACGTACTTCGCCACTGCGCACTACGAGACCGGCGCGGCCGTGACCTACAGCGGCGGGAAGATCAGTCACAAGACCGGTACGCCGGTGCCCCTCAAGGGCGACACGATCCTCGGCGCGTTCCACCCGGGCCACGACGGCACCATCACCATGGACATCCCGCTGAGCGCGATGCACGACCCGAAGCCCGGCACCCGCATCCAGGAACCGATGGCGTACACCGACATGAACAGCGCGCTGCCGTTCCTGGCGTTCACCGACGCCGCGGGCCCGAGCCTCGACTACTCGCTCGGCGCGAGGCCGGCCAAGGCCTGCTGACGCAGGCCATCTCGCCGAGACCTATGCAGGTCGCGAAAAGACGAGCCTCGAGACGAGGACCTACGTTGGGCTCGGCGGAAGGTCCGCGAGGGCTTTGAGGTAGTCGGCGATGTCGCGAGGGTCGGCGATCGCGCTGCTGACGGTCCAGCGCACGACACCGGCGGCGTCGATGACGTACGTCGACCGTCCCGCCGCGCCGAGGGTCTCGTCGAACGCCCCGTAGGTCTTCGAGACCGCGCCGTGCGGCCAGAAGTCGGACAGCAGCGGGATCTCCAGGCCGCTGCTGTCGGCGAACGCCCGCAGCGACGGGACCGGGTCACAGGAGACCGCGAGCACGTCGGTCCCGAGCGCGTCCCACTCCGAGACGTGTTCCTGCAGGGCGAGCATCTCGCCACTGCACACCCCGGTGAAGGCGAACGGATAGAAGACGAGCAGGACGTTGCGCGACCCGCTGCGCGCCGCGAGCGACTGCTCCCTGCCGTGCTGGTCCCGCAGTGCAAAGCCCGCAGCGGGCTGCCCGACCTCCGGCACTAGCGACCCTTGCTACGCGCGGCCTTCGGCGACACCAGACGTGCGCCGTTCCAGTCCGCCGCGGCGGAGACGCTCGACGTCTGCTGCAGGCCCGCCGTCGGCGCCGCCTCGCTCACGTCGCTCGGTTCGACGTGCCCGTCACGCCCAGCCTTGGGCGTCAGCAGCCAGATCACGCCGTGGTCCGCGAGTGGCGTCAACGCGTCGACCAGCGCGTCGACGAGGTCGCCGTCGCCGTCGCGCCACCACAGCAGCACGACGTCGACAACGTCGTCGTAGTCCTCGTCAACCAGCTCCGAGCCCGCACGCTCGGCGATCAGCTGCCGCAGCTCGTCGTCGCAGTCGTCGTCCCAGCCCAGCTCCTGTACGACGACCCCCGCGGTGATTCCCAGCTTGTCCGCGACGCCGTGGGGGCTGCCCGCACCGCCGTCGGTGGCGCTCACCGTGGGTTACCTCCAAATCGTGAGACGTGCACTAGCCGTGTGCGGGCTAGTCCACAGGTTGATCGCGTCAAACGCAAGTGTTCCGCATCCCCGGCCTCGGCGTAGCGTTCGGGTATCAGGCCGGCGAAGCCGGCACCGAATCTGGGTGGCGGGGCGGGAGGCGGACGTGGCGACGGGACGCAACCGTTACTCGGTCATCAGCGACGGCCTGCCGAGCCAGATCCCGGACGTGGACCCCGGCGAGACGCAGGAGTGGCTCGACTCCCTCGACGCCGTCATCGACACCGCCGGCGCGCGCCGCGCCCGGTTTCTCATGCTCAAGCTGCTCGAGCGCGCCCGGGAGCGGCAGGTCGGCGTACCGGCGCTTCGCTCGACCGACTACATCAACACGATCCCGGTCGCCGACGAGCCGTGGTTCCCGGGCGACGAGTTCGTCGAGCGCCGGATCCGCGCCTACATCCGCTGGAACGCGGCGATCATGGTCAGCCGCGCCAACACGCTGACCAACGTCGGCGGGCACATCGCGACCTACGCCAGCAGCGCCAGCCTCTACGAGGTCGGCTTCAACCACTTCTTCCGCGGCAAGGAGGGCGGCGAGTCCGGCGACCAGGTCTACATCCAGGGTCACGGCTCGCCGGGGGTCTACGCGCGCGCCTTCCTCGAAGGGCGGCTGACCGAGGCTCACCTCGACGGGTTCCGCCAGGAGATCAGCCGCGGCGGGTTGCCGTCGTACCCGCACCCGCGGTTGATGCCCGACTTCTGGGAGTTCCCGACCGTCTCGATGGGCCTGTCGCCTCTGCAGGCGATCTACCAGGCGCGGTTCAACCGCTACCTGCACGACCGGCAGATCAAGGACACCTCGCGCAGCCAGGTGTGGGGCTTCTTCGGTGACGGCGAGATGGACGAGGTCGAGTCACTCGGCGCGCTCGGCGTCGCCGCCCGCGAGGAGCTCGACAACCTCACCTTCGTCGTCAACTGCAACCTGCAGCGCCTCGACGGCCCGGTCCGGGGCAACGGCAAGATCATCCAGGAGCTCGAGTCCTACTTCCGGGGTGCCGGCTGGCACGTGATCAAGGTCGTGTGGGGCCGCGAATGGGACGAGCTGCTCGCCCGCGACGCCGACGGCGTACTGGTCAACGCGATGAACACCACGCCGGACGGGCAGTTCCAGAAGTACTCGGTGAGTGACGGCGCCTTCATCCGCGAGGACTTCTTCGGGCGTGACCCGCGGCTGCGCAAGATGGTCGAGCACCTCTCCGACGAGCAGATCACCCGGCTCTCCCGCGGCGGGCACGACTACCGGAAGGTGTACGCCGCGTTCAAGGCCGCGCGCGACCACGTCGGACAGCCGACCGTGATCCTCGCCCACACGATCAAGGGCTGGACGCTCGGCAAGGACTTCGAGGCGCGCAACGCGACGCACCAGATGAAGAAGCTGACCAAGCCGGAGCTGAAGGACTTCCGCGACCGGCTCTACCTGGAGATCCCCGACTCCGCCCTCGACGCCGACCTGCCGCCGTACTACCACCCCGGTCCTGACAGCGACGAGGTCTCCTACATGCTCGAGCGCCGCCGCGCGCTCGGCGGCCTGCTGCCGCAGCGGCTCAACCGGTCCAAGCCGCTGATGCTGCCGGGCGACAAGGTCTACGACGTCTTCCGGAAAGGATCGGGGCGCCAGCAGGTCGCGACGACGATGGCGTTCGTCCGGCTGCTGCGCGACCTGATGAAGGACAAGAACATCGGCCCGCGCTTCGTACCGGTGATCCCTGACGAGGCGCGCACGTTCGGGATGGACGCGATGTTCCCCAGCGCGAAGATCTACTCGACGCACGGGCAGCGCTACGACCCGGTCGACGCGGAGCTGCTGCTGTCCTACCGCGAGGACACGCAAGGCCAGATCCTGCACGAGGGCATCAGCGAAGCCGGCTCGATGGCCAGCGTGATCGCCGCCGGCTCGGCGTACGCGACCCACTCCGAGCCCATGATCCCGATCTACATCTTCTATTCGATGTTCGGCTTCCAGCGCACCGGCGACCTGATGTGGGCGATGGCCGACCAGCTCGCCAAGGGCTTCCTGCTGGGTGCGACGGCGGGCCGCACGACGCTCAACGGCGAGGGTCTTCAGCACGAGGACGGCCACTCGCTGCTGCTCGCCGCCACGAACCCGGCGTGCATCGCCTACGACCCGGCGTTCGCCTACGAGCTCGCCTTCGTCGTGAAGGACGCGTTGCGCCGGATGTACGGCGAGGCCAAGCCGGGCGAGGACACCAACGTCTTCTACTACCTGACGCTCTACAACGAGCCGAAGCCGCAACCCGCCACCCCGGACCTGCCCGACCTCGAAGAGCAGGTGCTGCGCGGGCTCTACCGGTTCGCGGTCGCACCGGAGATCGCCGGCGCGAACGGCGGCACGCCGCGAGCGCAGCTGATCGCCAGCGGCACCGCGATCCACTGGGCGCTCGCCGCGCAACGGATGCTCGCCGAGGACTGGCACGTCGCCGCCGACGTGTGGAGTGCCACCTCCTGGACCGAGCTGCGCCGCGACGGGCTGCGCTGCGACCGGGAGAACCGGCTGGCCGCGGCGACCGGTGGCGCCGAGCAGCGCAAGCCGTGGGTCACCCAGCAGCTGGAGGACGCGCCCGGGCCGGTGATCGCGGTCAGTGACTGGATGCGCGCCGTGCCCGACCAGATCGAGAAGTGGGTGCCGGGCGACTGGTCCTCGCTCGGCACCGACGGCTTCGGTCGCTCCGACACCCGCGAGGCGCTGCGCCGCTACTTCGCCGTCGACGCGGAGTCGATCGTGCTGGCGACCCTCACCGAGCTGGCCCGGCTCGGCGAAGTCAAGCCCGACGCCCCCGCCGAGGCGATCACCCGCTACTCCCTCGCAGCGGATGGCTCATAGCTCCACTCGGCGTTTCTGCGCGGTTGAGCGCGGTCTGCGGCTGAGAATGCCGGGACAGGGTGGGGACGCGTGGGGAGGTAGGGCCGTGGCCAACCGTCGTGGTTCCGTCGCCATCTCCTCTCTCGAGTCCCACCCCAACGCCCTCGAGATCCTCGCCATCACCTCGCGGCTGCCGTGCATCACCGACGACCAGCTGATCCAGCTCGCGGCCGCCTGGGAGAACACCTCTGAGCTCGGCGAGGCCCGCCGCCACGCCCTCGAACCCGACTCCCCGCTGGTGTTCGAGGCGCTGTCCCGGTTCGAGACCGTCCAGGTGCTCTTCGCCGAGGAGATCCGCGGCGGCGAGGAGTACCTCGGCGTGGAGCCGGAGGCCGCCTCGACCGCGTTGAAGGCGATCCGGGACGCGATCGCCGCGGCGTACGCCCGCCCCGCCATCACCGCCGCAGAACACGCGGTCCTGACCAAGGCGTGGCGGGTCGCCTTCCCGGAGGACCGCATCGCGACGCCCGACCTCGGCACGCGGCCCGGCGACGTCACCAGCCTGCTCCACGCGCTGCCCCGGCTCGCCGCGACCTGTCATGACAACGCCGCCGCAGCCGACTACGCCGCGATCCTCGACGCGAGTTTCGCCGCGGACGAGGACATCCACTGGGCCGCCCGTGAAGAGGCCTGGCACGCCGCGGTGCTGACCTCGCGACGGCGCATGTGGTGGCTCATCCGGCACACCGCCGACTGCGAACGCGCCCGCTACTGCCTGACCTGCCGGCAACGCGAGCGCTCCTCCGAGACCGAGCGCGTCCTCACCTTCGTGGCGGACGCCGCCTGCGGGCTGCTGGTGTCAGGAACCCTCGACGAGGACATCGTCGAGGTCCTCACCACACCGGTCGAGTCCCTCGTCGCGACCTGAGCACCCGCGCGCCTGGCGCCTGGCAAACGGTCCGGTCCACGACCCGCCGGGATTGCCGAGCGGCTTTCGCGGATACATATCGGCCATGCACGTACGGCGGGAGCGGCGATGAGCTCGCCGTGGGCGCTGGCGGTGCTGCTGTTCACCCCCAGCCTGTTCGGCCTGGCGCTGCTGATGAACTGGCTGGAGACGCACTTCACTCACCAGCTGGTCGCCGACGAGCTTGCCATCGCGTGGCGGTCGACGGAGTCCGCCGACGACCTCGAGGAGGAGGTCGGCCGCATCGTCGCCCGCGTGATGGTGGACTCTGCGGCCAATCGGCCGGGGCTTGTGAAGACCTAGCGCCAGCCCAGCGGCCCTAGGTCTTCACAAGCCCTTCCGGGCCGCGGTGGAGCTAGACGGCGGCGCTGAGCCAGCGGACGGGCGTACCGTCGCCGCTGCGCCGGTAGATCTCGAGCTCGTCGTCCCACGCCGTCCCCAGCAGCCGCTCGATCGAGTGCCGCATCGACGGCAGGTCGCTGCCGTCGGCCAACAGCGCCCGCAGCCGGTCCTCCTGGACCAGTACGTCGCCGTTGGCGCTCATCGAGGCCCGGAACACGCCGAGGTCGGGCGTCATCGAGTACCGCTCGCCGTCACTGCCCTCGCTGGGCTCCTCGGTGATCTCGACGCGCAGCAGCGGCCAGGTGCGAAGCGCGTTGGCGAGCCGCCCGGCGGTGCCCGCCGGACCCCGCCAGCCGGTCTGCGCGCGCAGGCAGCCGGGCGCGATCGGCTGCTCGTGCCAGTCCAGCTTCACGGGCACGTTGAGGACGCCCGCAACCGCCCACTCCAGGTGGGGCTGCACCGCAGGCGGGCACGAGTGCACGAACAGCACACCGCGAGCGCTCACCGTGACCTCCGTCGTCGTGTCGAGGGTTCGCCTTCCCCAGCGCTCTCGACTGCGACGTCGCCATCCCGGCGGGTGCGCGTCCATTGTGCATCATCCGCCCCACAAGCACCAGCACCGCGCGGCGACGTTTGAGGCCCGGGTAACTTCAGGGCGTGCGGTACGTCGCTCTGGTCGTGATCGCGGCCGTGTTCCTTACCGGCGTCGTGTGGTGGGCGTTGTTCCTCGGCAACGCCGTCGTCGGCCTGGTACGCCGCAAGTAGGTGCCGCCGACCACCCGCGCCGCGGTCACCGTCCTGGCGGCGCTCGGCACGCTAACCGCCGGCTGCGGGGGCGGGTCCGCGCCGGCCGCGAGCACCCCGCCGGGGGTGCGCACACCGCCGAGCATCGCGGCGTTCCTACGACTGCCGGTGGCGACCCCGACCGCCTGCCCGAGCAACGTGAGCGGCTCGTCGGACGGCCGCCGCTCGCCGTGGTCGGGCCACGTGGACGTCTCGATCTTCCTCAAACCCGGCGACACCCCCGCTCAGATCGCGGAGGTCGGCAAGCGGCTGCACGCCGCCCTCATCGTCGAGAAGACCTACTTCGAGTCCCAGGCGGAGGCGTACGCCGAGTTCCAACGCCTCTACACCTGCTCCGCCGAGGTCCCGCGGTCCGACACCCCCGCGTCCTACCGGCTCGTGCTGGAGCTGACCTCCACGGTGGGCCAGCGCAACGCCCTCGTCGCGCGGCTGCTGAAAGACCCGGCGGTGGACACCGCCAGCTGCGACCCGGCTTTGCCCTGCACCGACGTGGTCAACTCCGCCTCGGCCGCCCCGCGGCGCTAGCCCGAGGCGCGCACGCCGATCCCGACCGGGATCGCCCGCTGCCGGTTGCCGTGCGGCGCGGTCTCCAGCGTGAGTGTGTTCGGGTGCCCGGGCAGCCGCGCGACCATCTCCGTCGAGGTTCCGCCGTCCAACGTGTAGCCGTTCACAGCGCGCAGGTCGGTGAGCACCGCGGACAGCTGGTTCCAGTCGAGGCCGAACCGGTCGGGACCCTGCGGGCTCTCGGCGGTGAGCAGGAGCAGCGTGGTGCGGCTGCGGGTCCACGCGATCGCGGTGCGGGCAGCCAGCACGTCACGGTCGCAGATCAGGTTCGTCCGTGGCTGGTCGGCCTGGGAGATCACCTGGGTGCCGGTGCCGTACGCCTGGGCGAACGGCACCGGCGCGTTGGTCGCCACGCTCGCGGTGACGCCGATCGCGGCGTTGTTGGCCAGTGACCTGAGCCAGCGGATGGCCTGGTCGCCGCGCGCGACCAGCATCGAGCCGCCGGCCGGCGGAGTGCGCAGCCTGCCGAGCGGGCCGGCGATGTGGCTCGCTCGGACCGGACGGGTCCGCGCATCGGAGGGCAGCGCGAACGGGTGGTGCCCCCACGCAGGGGTGATCACGGAAAGGCCGGGCGGCGGCGTGACGTCGTTGATCGCGCTGAGCACCATCACCGAGTCCGCCGACCGCACGCTGCCGACCAGCCACGCCTTGCCGTCCTCGGGCAGCTCGTCGGTCCCGAGACCGACCACGCGCTGCGGGGTGGAGGTCAGCACCATCGGGACCCCGCCCGCGATGTAGGGCACGACGGGCGGGCCGTAGTCGAGGCTGAAGTACTGCGCGTTGGTCGCCGCGACGATGCCGGGACGATCGGCGAGCGAGGTGAGGTAGTGCACCGACGCGAGGTCGTCGTTGAGCGGCACGATCCCGACGCCGGGCTGGGTGAGATCGACGCTGAGCACCCGGATGGCGACCCGGCCGCGCGAGCCGGTGATCGACGTGGACGCCAGCGTCACGCCCGGGGCGAGGGTCAGCTGCGCCCAGTTGTAGTCGGTGTCGGCGGAGGTGGTCGCGCCGGGACAGAAGCCACCGGCCGAGGGTCGGGCGGCCGCCGGGGCACCGCCGAGCAGCAATCCCCCGGCCGCGGTCGCGACGGTCGCGAGCAGGGCGGTACGAGGTGCCAGACGCATCGCTACTGCCTCCTCGCCGAGGTGCGGTGAGTGGTGGTGTCGACGCGGGCCGCGTCGTCCAGCTCGACATATCCCGGAGCCGCCGCGCGCAACCCGACGATCAGCTCCGGGACGAGAAGAGCCAACACGAACACCAGCGGACCACGCCACGAGTTCGTTACCGCATGAAGGGCGCCGAACGCCAGCGGGCCGACGCCTGCGATGACATAGCCGATCGACTGCATCATCGTCGACAGCTGGGCGGTCGCGGCATGCGTCCGCGCGCGCAACACGAGCATGACGAGCGTCCACGGGAACGCCGCGCCCTGCCCGAAGCCGAGGAACACCAGCCACAGCAGCGCAGGCCTGGTCGGCGAGAGCAGGATCCCCAGGAAGCCGACCGCAGAGGAGGCAACGATCGCGCTGACCAAAAGATGCTGGCGCGCGAGCCGGCTGGCCAGCGACGGCACCACCAACGCGACGGGCAGTTGGATCAGGACCAGCAGCGCCAGCAGGCCGCCGGCCTTCGAGTCGGAGTAGCCGTGATCCTGGTAGATCGACGGCAGCCAGTTGACGACGACGTACACGTTGAGCGACTGCAGGCCGAAGAACACGGTGATCATCCACGCCAGCGGGCTGCGCAGCACCGCCCGGGTCAGCCGGGGCGCCTCCCCCTCGTCACGCAACGGACGTCGCCACGCGAACGGCAGCCAGACGAGCAGCGTCAGCCCGCTCAGCGCCGCCCAGATGCCGAGCCCGGCCCGCCAGCCGGCGTCGAGCGCGTCGGCGATCGGCACCGTGAGCCCCCCGGCGAGGGCCACCGATCCGATCGTGGCGGTCGTCGACAGGCCCAGCATCAGCCCGGTTCGGCGAGGGAACTCCCGGCGTGCCACCACCGGCATCAGCACGTTGGCGATCGCGATGCCGGCCGCGGCGAGCAACGTCCCGGCGAACAGCGTGACGGCGTCCGGCCCGATGCGCAGCACCGACCCGGCGGTGAGCATTGCCAGCACCAGCAGCAGAGCGCGGCGCAACCCGAGCCGGTGCGAGACCACCGGCCCGACGAGGGCGAGCACGCCGAAGCAGAACACCGGCAGCGCAGTGAGCACCGAGGTGGCGGCGCTGGACAGGCCCAGGCCGGCGCGCACGTTGTCGAGCTCCGGGCCGAGGCTCGCGATGACGAGCCGGAGGTTGATCGCGACGAGCACGACCGCGGCGGCGAGCCCGACCGAGCCGTCCTCCTCTGGACTGTTCAACGCGGCGAGAGGCTCAGTGAAGCGCCGGCTCGTGGTCGCTGTGGCCGGCCGGCTCGAGCTGGAAGGTCGAGTGCGCGACGTCGAAGTGACCGGCCAGGCACGCCTGCAGCTCGTCCAGCAGCGCCGGCGCGCGCCCGGTCGTGAAGCAGTCCTCGTTGATGACGACGTGGACCGACAGGGCGGGCAGGCCCGAGGTGACGGTCCACACGTGCAGGTCGTGGACGTCCACGACGTACGACGCGTCGAGCAGGTGCTCGCGCACGAGAGCAAGGTCGACGTCGCTCGGCGCCGCCTCGAGCAGCACCCGCCCGGAGTCACGCAGGAGCGAGCGCGCCGAACGCAGCAGGATCACGACGAGCAGCAGCGACGCGACCGGGTCGGCACGATGCCACCCGATGCCGACGATGACGGCGCCCGCCGCGATGGAGGCGGCGAAGCCGAACGCATCGGTGACGACGTGCGCCATCGCGCCGCCCACGTTCATCGACTTGCGGTCGGTGCGCGACAGCACTCCCACCACCGCCAGGTTGATCGCCAGGCCGGCCACGCCGGCGGCGATCATCGCGGTGCCGTTCGGGTGTGAGGGCGTGATCAACCGATGAATCGCTTCGGCGGTGATGATGAGCGCGATCACCCCGAGGGTCACGCCGTTCACCGCCGCGGAGAGCACCTCGGCCCGGGCGAGCCCGAAGGTCCAGTGGCCGGTCGCCGGCCGGCGGGCCAGCCGCGCGGCAGCCGCTGTCGCGGCCAGAGCCACCACGTCGGTGACCCCGTGGCCGGCGTCGGCGAGCAACGCAAGTGAGTGGAAAGCAATCGCGACGACGGCCTCGCCGACGACGAACAGGGCGAGCAGCGACGTCGCGAGGACGAGCAGCCGATCGTCGCGGTTCACCGCTCGATGGTGGCACGGTCGGGTCGGCGGATTAGTCGCCTGCGCGCCGGGCAGACCGGATGATCATGTTCCGGATCCTGCCGACCCTCGTCGTCGTCTGGCTGCTGATCGGCGCGCTCGCCGGCTGGCAGCGTCACTACTACCACGGTCACAACGCGTCGTGCGCGAAGGCCGGGACGATCGCCGCGACCGTCTTCGCCGGACCGCTCAACTACGTGGGCGCGAACCCGAAGGTGCACTGCCGCCTGCCGCAGCCCAGCAAGTAGCCGACGCCGCGCCTTTCCCCGCTCGACCCCCGCTCGACTTGACATCGCCGTCGATCTGGCCCACTATCTCGATATATCGCGAGCGTCTTGAGAGACATCGAATAGCCATCACGGCTCTGTCATCGACGGCTCCGGCGCGCGCACCCCAACCAAGGAGAACGAGTTGTTTCACGACCATCACGACGAGGCCGGTGCGACCCGCCGGCACCCCCGCAGCCGGCACGCCGATCGCCACGCGGAGCGGCACGCTCATCGCCACGGCGGGCGACGCCATCACGACTGGGACTTCGGCGCCCGCCGCTTCGACTCCGGCCACCGGGCAGGTCGCGGCGACGTCCGCGCCGCGGTCCTGGCGTTGCTCGCCGAGGAACCGATGCACGGCTACCAGATGATCCAGGAGCTGGCCGAGCGAAGCGGTGGCGCCTGGACGCCGAGCCCCGGCTCGGTCTACCCGGCACTGCAGCTGCTCCAAGACCAGGGACTGGTGACGGCGGCCGAGGCCGACGGCAAGCGCGTGTTCTCGCTGACCCCGTCCGGCCAGGAAGCCGCCGCTGCGCGCGGCGAGGCTCCTCTGCCGTGGGAGGCGGCGGCGCGCGGGGCGCGCGGCGGGTTCAGCCAGCTGCGCGAGCTGCTCGGGCAGGTCATCGCGGCGACCAAGCAGGTCGCCTCCGCGGGCAGCGAGGCCCAGATCGAACGCGCCGCCGACGTACTGCGCACCAGCCGCCGGGAGCTCTACCGGATCCTCGCGGAGGACGACACGCAGCAGCAGAGCTAGTCCGCGACGACCACCGACGGCACAGCCGCCGCGAGCGGCATCCGGCTGACGAGGATCACGTTGCGGTCGCTCGGCTGACCGGCGCCGTCGGCCGGCTCCCCCGCCGGGCGCTGCCAGTTGTTCGCGGCGATCTCTCTGGACAACCCCGCCAGGCCGATCGGGTCGAGGCGACCGGACCAGCTCACCTCCCCGGCGTGATCGAGCACCGTGGCGCCGATCACGAGCCGCGCTCCGACCTGGAGCAGCTCGACGATGCGTGCCTGCTGCGGCCAGTCGATGTGGGACGCGGTCGTGATCTGCCACCAGGCCAGCGAACCGTCGGCTCGGCGCTGCGCGGTGACCCGGTGCTCATGGGTGTGACCGTTGACCCAGGCGACCAGGCATGTGTGGCGCAGCAGCATCTCGCGCAGCTCGTCAACCAGCACCGGCGACGGGAAGCCCCGCGGGTGGCGGTCGTTGACGAGCGTCTCGAGCGGGTGGTGGCTGAACAACACGGTCGGCCGGTCGGCGGCCGCGAGGACCGCCTCGAGCCAGGCGAACTGCGCGCGGTCCAGGCAGCCCTGCCACCCGCCGTGCTCGTTCACGGTGTCGAGCACGACGCAGCGCACCGCTGGGCTGTCCCACGTGTAGTACGCCGTGTCCCGGGCGCGGTTGTCCTCGGTGTAGCCGTGCCCGGGTGGCGAGCCGGGCGAGTCGAGGTGGGCCGCGACATGTTCGGCGCGGGTCACGTGACGGCGGTCCGGGTCCGACGTGACCGTCACCCGGCGTGACCCGACGAGCAGGTCGAGCGCCTGCGGTCGGCAGTCGTAGAGGGCGGCGACGAGGCCGGCCGCGTCCAGGCCGTCGGGCGCAGTGACCGCTTTGTCGGTGCCGGTCGAGATGCCGGCGTAGCGGCCCGTGCTCGGGACGGTTCCCTGGATCAGCAGGTCGTGGTTGCCGTGCACCGCCAGCCACGGCGCGTCGAGCCCGGTGGCGGGGAACGGCGTCGTCGCGGCGGCGAGCAGCCCGTCGGCGCGGGGCAGCCCGCGCGCCGCGGCCAGGTCGGCACGCGCGCCGTCGGGATGCCAGTAGCGCTCGTCGTCGTCGACCACGCCGCCGACCCCTTCCCAGACACCGGCCTGTCCCGAGCCGGGCTCGATCACCGTCCCGCCGTCCAGCAGGCCGAGGTAGTTGCGCAGCTCGTTTCGCTGCGCGTTGTCGGTCATGTCGCCGGTGACGACGACGACCTCGACCGGCGCCCCGGAGACCGGACCGCACCGAGCCGCGTTGACTGCCTGCACCATCGCGGCCACGACGTGGGTCGTGAACGGCTCCTGAGGCCGGTACATCCCGATCTCGGGCAGCTCGGCGCGCCACGGCGAGTCCGGGTCGGCGTAGCGGTCGATCAGCTCGAAGCGCGCCGGAGACTGGGCGTCCATCACGTGCAGGTCCGACAGCTGGGCCAGCACGAGGAGCGGCACGGCGACCTCGCGCCAACCCTCCGGCAGCTCGACGCCGTCGTCGGCGTACACGCAGTGCGGTTCGCCGGGCGCCGGCTCGAGAGCGCGGTACCCGCGGTCGTTGCGAACGCCGGGAACCAACCGGCGCTCGACGGTGGTCACTGCGGGACGTCCACCAGCACCCGCGGTGCGATCAGCGTGACCCTGACCGGGTCGCCCGGGGTGATCGCGGTGGCCGCGTCGCTCGACACGTCCACCCACACCGCGCTGTCGCCGGACAGCTGCACGCCGAGCCGGGTGACCGCGCCGCGGAAGCTGTGCGAGGTGACGATCGCGTCGCCGTTGCGGTCGGGTACGACGCCGAGCCCTTCGGGACGCACCAGGACGTCGACGACGCCGCGCGCCTGCGGTGGTCCGGTGAACGGCACGGTGGCGCCCAGCACCATGACCTGCGACTCGGCGGTCTGCCCCGGGATCCGGTTCATGGTCCCGACGAACTCCGCGACGAACGGCGTGGCGGGCTGGGTGTACAGCTCGGTCGGGGACGCCACCTGCTCGAGCCGGCCGTTGCGCATCACGCCGACCCGGTCGGCCATCGACAGCGCCTCCTCCTGGTCGTGCGTGACGATAAGCGTCGTCGTGCCGAGCCGCTGTTGCAGCGAGCGGATCTGGTCGCGCAGCGCGATGCGCACCTTGGCGTCGAGTGCCGACAGCGGTTCGTCGAGCAGCAACACTCGTGGCTCGATCGCGAGCGCCCGCGCGAGCGCGACCCGCTGCTGCTGGCCGCCGGACATCTGGTGGGGGTAGCGCTTGGCCTGCGGGGCGAGCCCGACC
Organism: Mycobacteriales bacterium; assembly: GCA_035550055.1. Lineage (NCBI taxonomy): Bacteria > Bacillati > Actinomycetota > Actinomycetes > Mycobacteriales > Mycobacteriales bacterium. The sequence continues at coordinate 76,633 of DASZRO010000080.1, forward strand.
ATGTCGAGCAGCTCCTGCGCGGCGTTGCGGCGTGCGGGGCCGGCCTGCCGGCGCAGCCGCAGACCGTAGGCGACGTTGTCGAGCGCGGTCATCGTCGGGAACAGGCTGTAGCTCTGGAACACCATCCCCATGTCGCGCTTTCGCGCCGGGACCTCGGTGATGTCGCGCCCGTCGACGAGGACCTGGCCGGTGTCGGCGTGCTCGAAGCCGGCGAGCACCCGCAGCGCCGTGGTCTTGCCGCAGCCTGACGGGCCGAGCAGAGCGAGCAGCTCTCCGGGGGCGATGTCGACGCTCAGGCCGTCGAGCGCCGTCGTCGCGCCGAAGCGTCGGGTCACCTCTTGGAACGACACGTGCGCCCCGCCGGCCGCAACCGGTGCGACGGCCGGACGTGATGTGGCGGCGGTACGGCGCTTGAGCCGCGATCCGGTGGTCAGCTCGGTCATCCGGTTTCCTCTCGGTTACGACGGCCGCGGCGCCGGCCCCCGAGGACCGAGATCACCAGCAGAATCCCCCAGGTCACGACGAGGGCGAGGATCGAGGCGCCGACCGAGGTCTGCGCGGCGTACTGGTCGCTCGTGACGATCCACACCGGGAACGTCGTGTACTGGTCGAGCGTCGCCATCGTGTACTCGCCCAGCACCAGCGCCACGGTGAGCACGGTCGCCGACATCACCGCCGCGCGCAGGTTCGGGAGCAGGACGCTCCACAGCGTCGACAGCCAGCCGCCGCCGAGGGACCGCGACGCGTCGACCATCGTCCGAAGGTCGAACGAGCGCAGCCCGGCGTCGAGTGACCGGTACGCGAACGGCATGGCGAGGACGACGTACTCCAGCGCCAGCAGGTACGGCGTGCCCTTGAGCTTCGTCGGTGCGACCTGCAGCACGCCGACGATCAGCACCACCGGCGGGATCACGATCGGCAGGATGGTCAGCCCGTCGAGCAGCCGGCGCAGCTTCGGCAGCCGCAGATGGACGAAGACCGCGGTCGGCACCATCAGGACGAGCGTGATGATCGTCGTGACCAGCGCCAGCTTCAACGACAGCTTGAACGCGTCGCCGAAGCCGGGCTGCCGCGGGATGCTGCGGAACCCTTCGAAGCTGAAGTGATGGGTGTCGCTGGTGAGCGCGAACTTGACCCCGGCGTAGAGCGGGAGCAGCAGGTACAGAGCAGCGATGATCAAGATGACGTGGCGCGACACTCCGCTGCGCAGCTGCGCCCTGGCGCGCGCCCGGCTGCGCGATCGCGGCGGCGACGGCAGCTGCACGTCGGTGGCCAGGCCGCGCAACCCGATCTCCGGCGCGGTCATGCGCTCGCCCATCTCGCGGCCCGGCGCTGGAGGATCGCGTAGATCCCCATGACCACCGCGATGATCACGAGCATCCCGGCGGCCAGTGCCTTGCCGACGTTCTCCTGGCCGGGCAGCACGTTGCCGTTCAGGAACGAGCCGATCTGGATCGGGGTGAGCGGGATGGTGCCGCTGGTGAGCGCCTCCGCGGTGGCGTACGCCGAGAACGCGCTGCCGAACAGCAGCAGCGTGGCGCCGAGGAACGCCGGCAGGATGGCGGGCCCGGCGACGTGGCGCCAGTAGGACAGGCCGTTGCCGCCGAGGTTGTCCGACGCCTCCCGCCAGGCGGGCTTGAGCCCTTCGAACGCCGGCAGGATCACCAACACCATGAGCGGGATCTGGAAGTAGAGGTACACGGCGGCGACGGCGTTGAAGCTGTGCACGTTGGGCACCCAGTGGATCCCGATGTCGCCGAGCCAGCTGTTGGTGACGCTGACCGGGCCCCACGTCGAGATGAACAGGAAGGCGAGCGGCACGCCGCCGAAGTTGGCGAACACGCCGGACAACGACACGACGAACTTGCGCAGGAAGGCATCAGGCGGCGACTTGTGGATCGCCTGGGCGATGACGAACCCCAGGATCGCCGGGACGATCGAGGCGATCAGCGAGAGCTTGATGCTCCTCTCGTAGCCGGTGCGGTAGACGCCGGTCGTCGCGATGTGGAAGTTGTGAAGCGTGGCGTGGCCGTCGGGAGTCTTGAAGGCACCGACGATCACCGCGACGGCCGGGACGAGCAGGAAGACCGTGATGTAAGCGAGGAACGGCAGCAGCCCGCCCAGCACGCTCATCCGCCGGAGGAGTGAGCGCAGCTGGACGGGCATCGCCGCTGTTTGCTTCAACAGGAGTGACGTCGGGCGGGAGCTAGCCGCCGACCTCGGTCGGCCAGTCCTTGGCGACCTCGGCCTGGGCAGCGGTCAGCTGGGCGGCCGTCGGGAACGACAGCTTCGGGTCGGGGACGGCCGGCAGCGCCTTGTACGCCGCCTCGTCGACCGTGCCGTCGCTCACCAGCGTGCCGAGCTCAGCCGGACGCGCGAAGCCCTGCAGCCACAGGTTCTGGCCTTCCTGGGAGTACAGGTACTCCTCCCACAGCCGTGCCGCTGCCGGGTCCGGAGCGGACGCGCTGATCGCCTGCGAGTAGTAGCTCGCGTACTGGCCGTCGGTCGGGATCACGATCTTGTAGCCCGGCACGTGCGGCGCGACCTCGGAGGCCTGCAGGTAGTCCCAGTAGATGAAGATCGGGGTCTGCCCGCTCTGCACCGTCGTGGCGCTGCTGGTGCCCGGCACAAAGTTGCCGACCGACTTCAACTGCTTGAAGTAGTCGATGCCCGGCTTGATGTTCGCGAACGACCCGCCGTTGGCAAGCGCCGCGGCGTAGACGGCCGCGAAACCGGCGCCTGTCTCGGTCGGGTCGCCGTTGATGCCGACCTGGTTCTTGTAGATCGGGTTGAGCAGGTCCTTGAACGACGTCGGCGGCGTCTTGACCTTCGACGGGTCGTAGCCGATCGAGACGTAGCCGCCGTAGTCGTCGAACCAGTGGCCGTCGGCGTCCTTCTCGGCTGCCGGGATGTCGTTCCACGTCGCGACCTTGTACGGCGCGAGCAGACCGTCGTTGGTCGCGGTGATTGCGAACGACGTACCCATGTCGAGGACGTCCGGGGCGCGGCTTTGCCCCTTCAGCTGCTGCATCGCGTTGATCTCGTCCTGCGAGGAGCCGTCGGGGTTCGCGTCGTTGATCTTGATGCCGTACTTCTTGCTGAAGCTGTCCATGATGTTGCCGTAGTTCGCCCAGTCGCGAGGCAACGTGATGACGTTGAGCGTGCCTTCCGCCTTCGCGGCCGCCACGAGCGCATCCATCCCGCCCCCGTCCGCCGCGGACTGCGTCGTCGACCAGTCGGTGGTGCCGGTGGTCGAGGAGGTGTCCGTCGCGGAGCCCCCGCCGCTGCTGCTGCTGCCGCAGGCCGCGAGGGTGATGAGAAGTGCCGCTCCAGCGGCGCTTGCAGCGACTGTGCGTCGCTTGCCAAAGGTTGAGGTCATGGCGTGAAGACTCTTGGCGGTCGTTGACCAGCAGGTGAAGGCCTCACGACCTTTCGTGGGCGGCACCCCGAACAGTTGCGTCGACAGACACCCGTCCGGCGACCTCACGCAACGTCGGCAGCCACGACTCGAGAGGCTCGACGGCCTCGCCGGCGATCTTCGCCGCCTCGTCGTACCGGCGCAGCGTGACGGCGTCGTCCGACCACGGCCGCTGCTCGAACTGCTCCACCTCGACGGCGGTCATCCGGCCGCCTTGCAGCTCGAGGCTCGCGACGCTGGCGGGCGACAGCCGCTGCGAGTAGTCGTCGTCCGTGGTCACGAGGTATCGCTTCGCGGGCACGTGGAGCTCGACCAGGGCCGCCACCCGTGGGCCGAGCACCGGCGCGACGAAGTCCGCGCCGACGCGGCCGTGCGCGGCTTCGTCGTTGTCGGTGAGGGTCTGGCCGATGTCGTGGACGAGCGCGGCCACCTGGAGCTCGAGGTCCTCGGGATGGCGCACCCGGGCCAACCGGGCGCACTGCAGACCGTGGTCGAGCAGGCTGAAGCCACCGTTCTCCCCGCCGGCGTCGAGGTCGCTCGCGCCGATCTCGAGCAGGTCGACGATCTCGTCGAGGTCTGCTGCCACCAACCTCATGGCGCGCTCCTCGTGGCGAGGTCGGCGAGCTCGGTCACGTCCGTCACCACCTCGTCGGCCCCGGCCGCGCGCAGGTCGGCTTCCGACCCGGCACCGGTGAGCACCCCGACGACGAGGCCGGCGCCGGCTCGGCGTCCGGTCTCGATGTCGCTGGGGGTGTCTCCGACCACCGCGACCTCCGACATCCGGTCTGCCTGCAGCTGCAGCGCCGCCGTCCAGATCATGTCCGGCCACGGTCGGCCACGACCGGCGTCTCCCGGTGACAGGACGAGATCCACCGCGTCGCCCCAGCCGAGACAGTCCAGGATCTGGTCACGGGTGACCGGCGAGAAGCCGGTCGTCAGGCACACCGCCGTGCCGCCCGCGCGCAGCTTGTCCAACAGCTCCCGGGCACCCGGGATCGCGTTCACCTGGCCCGCGGCCACGGCTTCGGCGTACGCGTCCTCGAACGCCTGGTTTGCCCGCTCGGCGGTCTCGGCGTCACCGAAGATCCGGGTGAACACCGCGATCTTCGACTGCCCCATCGTCGCCTCGACGATCTGGGTCGCGCTCACCCAGCGCTCGGATCCGGCGTCCACCCCGACGGCGCGCATCGCCGCGTCGAACGACGCGTTGACGACCCCGTCGTCGGCGACGGTCGTCCCTGCCATGTCCAGGCAGGCGAGTGTGATCGTCATGCCGCCGCCTCGAAGGTCTCCTCGGCGATCGCCGGCGAGCAGGTCATCCCGCGGCCTCCCGCGCCGGTGACGAGCACCACCCGGTCCGCCACGTCGTGGCGGGCGTAGATGCGCTCGTCGGTGGTCTGGCTGTAGACGCCGGCCCAGCGGCGTACGACGCGGGGCATGTCCGGACCGATCACAGCGGCGGCGCGGCGGTAGAGCTCGTCGTACGGCGGCTCTTCGACGTCGAACCCGAACGGCTCGTCGTAGCCGTGGGTGTCGCCGATGGTGAGCGAGCCGTCGATGCGTTGTGCCATCAGCAGTTGCAGTCCCGACTGCGCCGCCACCGGCGGCTGCGGCGGCAACGACGCGAGATCGAGGCCGGCGTACGCGGGGTAGTAACGCAGCGAGTCCGCGTCGGCGACCGACGTCGTGAGGGTCGTCCCGAGCGGCGCGGTCTGCATCATCTGCAGCCGGACCCGGCGTACACCGGTGCGCAGCCACCCCGCGAACGGGCCGCTGTGCGCGGCGCCGGGGCAGACCACCACCAGGTCGCCGTCCCACCACACGCCCTCGTCGTCGCGCACCCCGCCGTCGCGGACGTCGACGACGGCGCACGCCGGGCGCCAGGTGTAGTCGGGGTCGTCGGCCAGCTTCGCGACGATGGCGGCGCAGGCGAGCCGGGGCTCGACCAGCGCGTCGCGATCGCACCACAGCGCGCCGTGCAACTTGCCGGCGAGTCCGGGATTACGAGCTCGGACCTCGTCCGGGTCGAGCAGGTGGAACCCGCGTGCGCCGGCGTCCGGCAGGTCGGCCGCCTGCTGCACCACCCGCCACTCGTCGTCGTTGACGGCCAACGTCATCGAGCCACCGCTGCGCAGGGCCACAGCGGGCACGTCGGAAGCGACCGCGTCCCAGAGCTCGCGGGCCCGCAGCGCGAGGTCGAGCTCAGCGCCCGGCTTGCGGCCACTGACCCAGACCAGACCGAAGTTGCGCACGCTGGCGCCGCGCGCGGCGACCTCGCGTTCGAGGTGCACCACCTGGTAGCCGCGCCGCCTGCCGTGCCAGGCGTGCATAGCGCCCAGGATCCCGCCGCCGACCACGACCAGCCGTTGCCGCACGACGCCATCGTGACGGCGCGATCTGACCCCACGGTGACGTCAGATGGCCACCGCGTGAACATTCACCGAAGTGGGCTCTTACCCTCATACGAACCACCTGCTCGTGGCCGGATCGATGATCAGGTGCTGATCACGGTGATCGCGCAACGGGGGCCGTGCGCCGAGGCCAAGCGTCGGTCCGCAGTGAGCAGGGCACAGCCGAGTTGCTCGGCCAGGGCGACGTAGGTCGCGTCGTAGGCGCTGAGATTCGCGCGAAGCTCGTAGGCGCGAGGCATGAACGGCAGCACCGGGTAGCGGTCTGCCGGTACCGCACCCAGGTCGTCGACGGCCGCCGCGAACCGTCGTGCGGTCATGGTCTTGGCCAGCCAGCGGCGACGCAGGACCGACACGACCTCCACGTCAACCAAGTCCGGAACGCTGAGTTGTTCACCGCGAAGCGCCGCGCGAGCGCGGTCGCCGTCGGCTCCGTCGTCACCGACCACATTGGCGAGCACCGACGCATCGACAACAATCACCGACGGTCTCGATCAGCCGCCAAGTCCTGCACCGCCTGCTCGAGGCCGACATGGCCACCGTGACGAGTGGCGATCCGGGCGAGCACCTCGTCCATGGACGGTCGTTCAGCAAGACGGCGAAGCTCGCCAGCCAGGTACTGCTGCAGCGACTGCCCGAGCCCCTCGGCCCGGGCCTGCAACCGGGTGTGAACACTCGCGGGCACATCGCGAATCAACACGTTTGGCATGCTTACATTGTGCAAGCACCAACCCGGCGGTGCAAGCCCCAAGCGCGGCCACCCGGTTCGCGCAATGGCTCGTGCCGCTACGCCGAGACCCCAGATTCACGGGTCTGAAGAAAACGATCGGTGGGGCAGGCAGGACTCGAACCTGCGGCCTAGGGATTATGAGTCCCCTGCTCTAACCAGCTGAGCTACTGCCCCGCTGGGGGCTCCCACGCCGGACTGTGGCTCCCCCGTCTGGACTCGAACCAGAAACCTATCGGTTAACAGCCGATTGCTCTGCCAATTGAGCTACAGGGGACCGGGTGGGCGGTCGTGCACCGCCCGGCTGGCCATCAGACTACCGTGAAGTGGTGCGAAGGATTCTGCTCTCACCCAAGTGGTGGGCAGGGCATCTCCTCGTCGTGATCGCCGTCCTCGTGATGTTGCGGCTCGGGCTGTGGCAGTGGCACCGCTCGCAGTCCGGCAGTGGCGGAATCCAGAACTACGCGTACGCGTTCCAGTGGCCCTGCTTCGCGGTGTTCGCGATCGTGCTGTGGGTCAAGACGATCCGGCTCGAGCTCAGCGACGACGAGGATCGCCAGGAGTCCCGCTTCGGCGCGAAGCCGCTGCCCGAGCCGAAGATCAAGCGGGTGGCCGGCGTACGCATCGGCATCATGACCACCGCCGAGCCGGTCGATGACGACGACCCCGAGGTGGCCGAGTACAACGCGCGGCTGGCCCGCATGAACGCTCGCGCCGAGGCCGCCGAAGCCGGCGGCCGAGTGGGGCGCTGACCGTGGCGGGGGGCGTGCTCGACTTCCGCAGCGTCGACGGAGCCTTGCTGCGCTACCGGGTCGTCGCGATCATCGTGAGCGTTCTGCTGGTGGTGCTGTTCTTCGTCGGGATCCCGCTGGAGTTCGCCGGTGACCATCCCGGTGTCGACCGCATCGTCGGGGTGGTGCACGGCGCGATCTTCTTTCCGCTCTACATCATCTTGACCTTCGACCTCACCCGACGGATGCGGATGTCGCCGATCCAGCTGGTCCTGACGGTGCTGGCCGGCACGGTGCCGGTCGCCTCGTTCTACGCCGAGCGCTACACGACGCGCTACATGCGCGAGCGCCAAGCGGCGCTCGCGGCGGTCGCCGTCGCCGACGTGCCGCCGACGAACTAGGCGGCAGGCGGCACCGGGGCCGAGGGGCGCCCCGACGACGCGGCGAAGCCACCGGAGGCCATGACGCGCATCACCGTGGCGACCGCCTGAACCACGACCAGGATCAGCAGGATCCAGCCGCCCCACCGCAGGCCGACACTCGCGTCGGCGCCGCTGTAGCTGGGCAGGTCGAAGCTCTTGATGATGACGAAGAGCGCACCGAGGCAGGACAGGCCGGCGGCGACGACCTCGTAGCTGGTCGGCAGCTCAGGCAGGTTGGCGCCGGCGAAGGTCTGGGCCGCCACGACCACCAGGCCCAGCAGCAGCAGGACCAGCCCGAACGCCGCGAGACCGTGCCAGGCGTTGACCGTGGCGCTGCCGGCGCCGAAGGCCGCAAGCTCACCTTTGAACTTCACGCCGTACCAGGGAAGGAAGGAGGCGACGAAGACGAGCACACCGGCACCGAGTGCGATCTGGTCGTTACGTGAAAGCGACTTGAAGTCGGGCGCGGACATCGACATGCGAGAACTCCCCCTCTGAGGCCGATCCAGGTGGCTTGATCCTGTCGTTCCGATGCCAGAACAACAAGCATTGACCTTTCGGCGATTCGCTACTAGTGCGCAGGCCGATCGCCGGCGTGCACGACGCGCAGCACGCTGACCAGCGCCTCGATCACGACGAGGACCACCAGGATCCAGCCGCCCCACTCGAGATGGGTCGTCGCGCCGGCGACCAGCGGGGTGGGCAGCGAGAAGCTCTTGAGCAACACGAAGGCGGCACCGAGACAGGCCAGCACCGCCGCGACGATCGGCCCGAGCCACCTCGGCCGCTCCTCGCCGAGCATCGGCTCCGCCGCGGTCGCGACCGCCGAGAACAGCAACAGGATCACGCCGACGCCGGCAAGCCCGTGCCAGGCGTCGACGGAACCGTTGACGCCGGACTCCGCAAGACCGCCGTCGAACTTCACGCCGTACCACGGCAGAAACGACGCGATGAAGACCAGGACACCGGCACCGACGGCGACGAGGTCGTGCCGCGACATCGGAGCAGACATCTCGGGGTCGTAGTCGGTCACTGCAGCTCCCCCACCGCCTTGGCCCGCAAGCCCTTCTTGTGGCGCTCCAGCTCGATCAGCTCCCCGAACATCCGGTTGTACTCCGCCGGGCTCTCGACCGGGTTGAGGCGTTGCAGCTTCGACTTGAGGTCCTGGATCCGGCGGGTCAGCGCCATCTCCTCCAGCCGGACCAGCAGCGCCTCGGCGTAGCGCGGGTCGGCTTCGTCCTTCGCCTGCAACGCCTCCACCGCGAGCTCGGTGACGAGGTCGCGGACCGAGTCGGTCTCCGCGGCCTCGGTGAGCCGGGTGACCCACTCGGTGCCGCCGCTCGATCGCGCCGCGCCGCCGGACTTCGCGACGGCCGTCGCGACCGCGGCGTACGCCGGCGACACGAAGCACTCCTCACCCAGACCGTCGAAGACCGGGCCGGCCAGCGCCGGTCGCTGCACCACCAGCTTGGCGACCTCGCGTTCGACGACGAGGCTCGGGTCCCGCGGGTCCGGGATCGCGACGGTGCGACGGCGACTGGCGGCCGGTGGCGCCTGGTCTGCCGGCCGGCCGCCCGCACCGTGACGCACCCGGTCGAGAACGGGCTCGACCTCCATGCCGAGCCAGCCGGCGAGTCGCCGGGCGTACTCGTCGCGCAGCGACGTGTCCTTGAGCTGCGCCACCACCGGCGCGGTCGCGGCCAGCGCGCCCACCCGGCCCTCGGGGATCGTCAGGTCGTAGCGCTCGAGGGCCGCCCGGATCGCGAACTCGGCGAGCGGGATGTGGCTGGCGATGAGGTCGCGTACGGCGAGGTCGCCCCGCTGCTGGCGCAGCTCACACGGGTCGAGTCCGTCCGGCTGGACCGCGACGAAGGTCTGGGTGACGAACTTCTGCTCTCCGGCGAACGCCTTGAGCGCCGCGTTGCGCCCCGCCTCGTCGCCGTCGAAGGTGTAGATGACCCGGCCGCGCAGCTCGTCCTGGTCCATGAGCAGCCGCCGCAGGATGGCGATGTGCTCGTCGCCGAACGCGGTGCCGCACGTCGCGACGGCCGTGGTCTCCCCCGCGAGATGGCAGGCCATCACGTCGGTGTAGCCCTCGACGACCACTGCCTTGCCGGTCGTCGCAATGTCGTGCTTGGCCAGGTCCACGCCGTAGAGCACCTGGCTCTTCTTGTAAAGCGGCGTCTCCGGCGTATTGAGGTACTTCGGACCCTGGTCGTCCTCGCGCAGCCGGCGCGCACCGAAGCCGATGATGTCGCCCTTGCGGTCGCGGATCGGCCAGATCAGCCGGCCGCGGAACCGGTCGATCGGGCCTCGCTGCCCCTGACTGGCGATGCCCGCAGCCAGCAGCTCGGCGTCGGAGAAGCCTTTACGGCGCAGGTGGTTGACGGTGATGTCCCAGCCGTTCGGGGCGTAACCGACGCTGAACCGCGCCCAGGCGGCCTCGTCGAAGCCGCGCTCGATGAGGAACCGCCGGGCGATCTCGGCCTCAGGACTCACCAGCGAGGCGGTGAAGAACGCCGACGCCTCGATGTGGGCGTCGAGCAGCCGCTGCCGCTGACCACCGCCCTTCGCCGGCGCCGCCCCGCCCTCTTCGCGGCGCAGCTCGACTCCCGCCTTGCGAGCCAGCACCTCGATCGCGTCGGAGAAGTCGAGGTGCTCCATCTCCCGCACGAAGGTGATCGCGTCACCCGACGCGCCGCAGCCGAAGCACTTGTAGAAGCCGAGCGTGGTGTTGACGTTGAACGAGGGCGTCTTCTCCTCGTGGAACGGGCAGAGCCCCTTCAGCCGCCCGGCGCCCGCGCTGCGCAGCGCGACGTAGTCGCCGATGATCGCTTCCAGCGGCACCCGCTCGCGGACCGCCGCGATGTCCTCGTCGCGGATCCGGCCAGCCATCGCCTCACTTTACGACCTCCCGCCCACACCCCGGGTTGCATGAAAGAACACGTGTGCCCGGCCACCAACGGTCCCTCACCAACGTCTGTCCACCGCCACGCGAAAGACCTGCACGACGGCCGCTGACCGGGTTGACCCTGTGGCGGTGCTCAACCCCCGGCGTGACCGCGCGCTGATGTCGCTGGGTCACGAGACCGCCGGCGCAGTGGACCTCTCCGCCTGCCGCGCCGCGGGGCTGAGCAGCACCCGTATCCACTGGCTTGTGGAGTCCGGCCGGTGGCAATCGCCGCTGCCTCGCGTCTACGTCACCTTCAGCGGCCCGCTACCACTCGAGACGATGCTCCATGCGGCCCTGCACTACGCGGGAGCAGGCGCGGCTGTCAGCCACGAATCCGCCGGCGCGATGTGGCGATTGTGCAAGACGCCGGGGGCGATCCACGTCACCATCCCGTATCTCCGCGACGTCCAGGCCCAGCCTGGACTCGTGCTCCATCGTTCGCGGACCCTCGACTCCAACGCGGTGCACCCCTCACTGCGGCCCAGCCGAACCACCATCGAACGAACCGTGATGGACCTGCTGGCGGCCAGGAGGACCGCAGACTCGGCGCTCGGCCTGGTCGCCGACGCGGTGCGATCCCGCCAGACCACCCCGGAGCGTCTGCGGCGCGCCATCCGGGACCTGCCGAAGACCCGCTGGCGAAAAGTCGTCCTCGACGCGCTCCCTGATTTGGACGCCGGAGCACACTCACAGCTCGAACTGCGTGACGCCGCACTACGCCGGCGTCACGGTCTACCCCAAGGGGTGCGGCAGTCGCGACGCCTGGCCGATGGCACCGAGTACCTCGATGTCGTCATCGAGGAGTACGACGTACACATCGAGCTCGATGGACGCCTCGGACACGATGCCGCGCGCGAGGTGTGGCGGGACATGCGCCGCGACAACCGCAGCGAGGTCGCAGGAATGCGGCATCTGCGTTACGGCTGGGCCGACATCCTCGACCGGCCCTGCGAGGTCGCCGCCCAGCAGGCGAAGGTGCTACGCCAGCAGGGCTGGCCCGGGAGACTGAGGTCGTGCGGTAACCGGTGCGTGAAGACCCTGGTGTAGCCGGCTACCGCTGACCCTTCACGAACTGCTCCCGCGGCGTCAGGCGGGGCGGCGCAGCTCCACCTGCATCGAGCCGGTCCGCCCGGTCAGCGTCTTCTGGACGATGTCCACGATCGTGAAGATCGACAGCAGGATGAAGCTCTGCAGGCCCGGCTGGAAGATCGACACGGGCGGGAACAGCCGGTCGGCCAGCTTGTCGCCTCGGCGCTCACGCAGCCAGGCGTGACAGGTCCAGTTCCAGAACACCGGATTGACCTCGTAGTCGATGGACTCGAGGGTCAGCCCGACCTCGCCGGCGAGTCGCTCGGCGGACTTCGGGTCGTAGAGCGTCCAGTGGCGCGGGAAGTGCCAACCGCCCCAGAACCGGCCGAAGCGACGTACGTCGGCGGAGTCGACGTTCGGGGTGGCGAACATGAACAGCCCACCCGGCTTGAGCAGCTGAGCCGCCCGGCGGGCGAAGCCGGTGGGGTCGTCGACGTGCTCGATGACGTGGCTGGCCACGATCAGGTCGAAGGTGCCGTCGGGCAGCTCGGTGTCGACCTCGAACCGTCCCGCGACCGCGATGTGGCCGGCCTTGCGGGCCTGCTCGACCGCGGCCTCGCCGATGTCGATGCCGTAGGTCTCGATCGTGCGGCCCGGGATCGCCTCGCGATACCAGGTCAGCAGCCGCCCGTCGGCGCAGCCGACGTCGAGCACCCTGACCGGCCCGTCACCGGGAGCGGCACGCTCCATCAGCTTGCGGAAGCGCTTCTGGTAGCGCTTGGTCTTGATGCGCTCCCCCAGCCCTGGTGAGCCGCCGTCGTCGTGGACCAGGTGGTAGGCGTAGTACTCCGCCGGATAGATCCGGCCGAGCTCGCTGACCGCGGGCCGCGGGTTGAGCCGGACCAGGCCGCACGCCTTGCACCGCACGATCGGGAACAGCGCGTTGGTGGTGTTGGAGTACTCGTGCTCGCGGCCTTCGAACAGCACCTCGTCGTCGTGCGCCCCGCAGCCGGTGCACGGGACGTCCTCGGTCTCGATCGGCGCCGCGGGATCCTGCCGCGCAGCAGACTGCGTCATCTCGGAGCCGACGTCACAGCGAACGCGCGTAGCGGACGAGCTGGGTGAGGTACGCGGTACGGATCAGCCGCGGCGGCGCCGGTGAGTCGGCCAGCGCCACGCGTACGTCGGGCAGCCGCCGCGCCGGCACCGCCGGGAACATGTGGTGCTCGGCGTGGTAGTTCATGTTGAACGGCGCCAGGAACGCCAGCTCCACCGGGTTGCTGGCGATCGACACCAGCAGGTTGTCGTGTTCCGGAAGCTCCTCGGTGAGCACCGCGTGCTCGATGAAGCTGCGGATGAGGTGGCACACGGTGGTGAGCGTGATCAGCGGCAGCACCCACAGCGCCAGGTAGAGCCACCAGTCGCCGAACGCGAGCCACGTGGCCCCCCACAGGACGAGCTGGGAGATGACCAGGTTGCGCAGGTCACGGATCTTCTCCGACCGTCCGACCGTCGACGGCGCTCCCGACAGCAGCACCATCACCGCGTAACCGCCGAGCAGCCCCAAGCCGAAGTACCGGGTCAGCGCCCACTTCGTCGCCTTGTCCGAGGTGTCGTGAAGCGCGTGGTCGGGATCCTCGGGCGTGGTGATCAGCCGGTGGTGGGCGAGGTGACGCGCTCGGGTCGCGTGCCACGGCGAGCCGCACGGCGACGCGGTGGCGATGATCCCGACGAGTGAGTCGCGGCGCTTGTCCCGGGTGAAGCTGGCATGGATGCAGTCGTGCTCGATGTTGAGCAGCGACTGCTGGCGGGTCGAGATGACGAGGAACGCCAGCACCAACACCCACCAGTGGGTGTAGAGCCCGGCCGCGGTGAAGGCGCCCGCGATGACGAGCCACGTGAACGCGAGGTACGCCCAGTTGCCGATCCGGTCCGCGGGTCGCAGCGAGGCCAGCTCGCGCAGCTGCTCGGCGCTGAGCAGACCGGCGGACTGCACGCCCGGCCCGGCCTTTCCGGGCGCAGCGGAAGTCACCGTCACAGCGGCAGTCTATTCGAGAAGTGCCCGACGTCACCCCCTCGCCGGAGGCGGCCCCGCGCCGTCCAGGCGCAACAAGATCAGCTTGTGCGGCAGGCGCAGCGGGCCGTGCAGGTACTCGCCCGCGACGACGTCGAACCCGAGCCGCTCGTAGAAGGCGAGCGCGCTCACCCGGGCGTGCGCCCACAGCAGGGGTGCGCCCGCGGCCCGCACGACGTCGATGGCACCGCGCAGCACCAGCGCGCCGATCCCCTGTCCCTGCCGGTCGGCTGCGACCGCCATGCCGCGCAGCTGCCAGGCCGCCGGGGCCTGCGGAACCGGCGCCGGGAACACACTCGCGCACCCGACCACCTCGTCCCCGGCGAACGCCGCGACGTGCCGCGTGTCGGCGAACGAGTCGTAGTCGCCCGGCTCGACCGCCATTCCCGGCCGCAGCACCGCCATCCGCAGCGCCAGCACCTCCGCCGCCGACGCTTCGCGCACCACCAGCTCAGCCAACGGACCCGCCCACACCCACGAGTCGCTCGTGCCAGGCTGCCGCCGAAGTGTCGGTGAGCGAGGCGACCTGGTCGACGACGACGCGAAGCCGTGCCGCGTCGTCGTCGGCTGCCGTGAACGCCTCACGCAGCCACGGCTCGAGGGTGCCGGGCGCGCCGTCGGCAACGGCGCTCAACAGCTCGGCGAGCTGCTCGCGTTGCCGAGCCTGCAGTGCAACGGTCCCGGTCCGGCGCATCACGTACTTCGCCGCCACCGCCTTCAAGACCGCGCACTCGCTGCGAGCGGAGGCCGGTACGACGAGCTCGCCGGAGTAACGCCGCAGCGGCCGGCCGTCGCCTTCGGCTCGGGTCGCGTCGACCGCGGCGGCGCAGAGCCGGCCGATCAGTTCGCTGGTCATCTGCTTGAGCACGACGAGGGATCCCATCGAACCGTCGTAGTCACGCACCCAGTACTCCAGCGCCCGCAGCCGCTCGAACGCGGCGTGCAGCTCGTCGGACGACGCGTCCGAGTAGGCCTCGCGGGCGAGCGCGACCACTTCGTCGCGCTCGGTCCGGTCGTCGAGCAACGCCGGCGAGACGAGCCCCGCCTGGATGCCGTCCTCGAGGTCGTGCACCGAGTAGGCGACGTCGTCGGCCCAGTCCATGATCTGTGCCTCGACGCACTTGCGGTTGGGGATCGCGCCCAGCCGCACCCAGTTGAAGACCTCACGGTCGTCCTCGTAGAACCCGAACTTCGGCCGGTCCGCCTCGCGCGGCCACGGATACTTCGTCGACGCGTCCAGCACGGCACGGGTCAGGTTCAGCCCGGCGCTGCGCCCGCTCGGGTCGACCACCTTCGCTTCGAGCCGGGTCAACACCCGCAGGCTCTGCGCGTTTCCCTCGAAGCCACCGATGCCGGCGGCGAAGACGTCGAGCGCGCGCTCCCCGTTGTGGCCGAACGGCGGATGGCCCAAGTCGTGCGCGAGGCAGGCCGTGTCCACCAGATCCGGGTCGGCGCCGAGGGCACCGGCGAGCTCGCGGCCGATCTGCGCGCACTCGAGCGAGTGCGTCAACCGGGTCCGCGGGAAGTCGCTCTGCCCGACCCCGACGACCTGCGTTCGCGCCGCAAGTCGCCGCAGCGCCGCAGAGTGCATCACCCGCGCCCGGTCGCGGACGAACTCACCCCGTGCGGTCTGCTCCGCCTTCGCCGGCTCGTCGACCATCCGCGCGCGCGTCGTCGCGTCGTACTCGCTCGTCACTTCTCGGACCGCATCCTCAGATGACACCAGCACTGTGTTCGTTGTCGTTGTGAAAGATCTCGTAGTAGATGTAGGCCTCAGTCTCCCGCGCGATGTAGCGGACCTCGACCGTCGTGCTGGCGACCGCGGGCCCGGTGCGCTCGGGTGAGGTGTCGGCCTGGATCCCGAGGTCGCGGGCCATCGTGCGGGCACGCAGACAGTGCCAGGGATCCGTGACCAGGACGGCGGTGTGCCAGCCGCGCCCTTTGAAAGCGGCCTCGACCGCGCGCAGGCTCTGCAGGGTGTCGCGACCGGTCTGCACCGCGACGAGCGCCGAGCGCGGCACACCGTGCTGGCGCAGGTACGCCGCTCCGGACTGGGCTTCGGTGTAGTTGTCGCCGGGCTCCTTGCCGCCGACGGTGACGATGTACGGCGCGACACCCTCGTTGTAGAGCGTCAACGCGTGATCGAGCCGTGCCGCGAAGACCGGCGAGGGGTCACCGTTGTACTGGCTGGCGCCCAGCACGACGATCGCGTCGGAGCGCGGATGCTGGTCTTCGCGCGCGACCCACCAGATGTGAATCCAGACCGAGCCGATGTAGCCGACGACCAGGACGAGCAGCAGAAGGAAGATCCGACGGGCCCAGCGGAACCAGGCCAGCGGGGTCACCGGCTGTCGCTACCCGCGGCCTCGAGCGCAGCGCGGCCCGCCTCCAGCCGCGCAACCGGCACCCGGAACGGCGAGCACGACACGTAGTCGAGTCCGACGTGGTGGAAGAAGTGCACCGACTCGGGGTCGCCGCCGTGCTCGCCGCACACGCCGACCTTGAGCTTCGGTCGCGTCGTACGCCCCTCCTCGACCGCGATCTTGACCAGCCGGCCGACACCCTCGGCGTCGAGGGTCTCGAACGGGCTCACTCCGAAGATGCCGACGTCGATGTAGCGCGAGAAGAACGCACCCTCCACGTCGTCACGCGAGAAGCCCCAGCCCATCTGGGTGAGGTCGTTGGTGCCGAACGAGAAGAACTCGGCCGCCTCCGCGATCTGGCCGGCCGTCATCGCGGCGCGCGGCACCTCGATCATCGTGCCGATCAGCGTGTGGACCTCGACGCCGGTCTCCTTGGCGACGTCGGCGAGGATGCCCTCGGCCTCCTCGCGGACGATCTCGAGCTCCTGGACCGCGCCGACCAGCGGGACCATGATCTCCGGCTTCGGATCCTTGCCGTCCTTCTTCAGCTGCGCGCAGGCCTCGGCGATCGCACGAACCTGGAGCGCGAACAGCCCTGGGATGACCAGCCCGAGCCGGACGCCGCGCAGGCCGAGCATCGGGTTCTGCTCGTGCAGCCGGCGTACCGCGTCGAGCAAGGTGCGGTCCTTGTCGCTGACCGGTTCACCCTTGGCCTCGGCAACAGCGAGCTTGACCGAGAGCTCGGTCAGGTCGGGCAGGAACTCGTGCAGCGGCGGGTCGATCAGCCGGACGGTGACGGGTAGGCCGTCCATCGCGGCGAAGATGCCGACGAAGTCCTCCCGCTGCAAGGGCAGGAGCGCGTCGAGCGCCTCCTTCTGCTCCGCCTCGCCCTCGGCCAGGATCAGCCGCTCCACGAAGGCGCGGCGCTCGCCGAGGAACATGTGCTCGGTGCGGCACAGGCCGATGCCCTCGCCGCCGAACCGCCTCGCGCGGGCGGCGTCCTCGTCGGTGTCGGCGTTGGTGCGTACGCCGAGGCGCCGCTTGGCGTCGGCGTGGGAGATGATGCGGTCGACCGCCGCGACGAGCGGGTCGCTCGCCGGGTCGAGCTTGCCTTCGAAGTACTCGACGACCGGGCTCGCCACCACCGGCACCTCGCCGAGGTAGACCGCACCGGAGGTGCCGTCGATCGAGACGACGTCACCTTCGCTGATCGTCGTGCCGTCCTTGATCGTGATCGTCTTGCCGGTGACGTTGATCTCGAGCTCGTCGGCGCCGGAGACGCACGTCTTGCCCATCCCGCGGGCGACCACGGCGGCGTGGCTGGTCTTGCCGCCACGGCTGGTGAGGATGCCTTCGGCGGCGATCATGCCGGGCAGGTCGTCGGGGTTGGTCTCCCGGCGTACCAGGATGACCTTCTCCCCGCGCCCGGCCCACTCGCCGGCCGTCGCGCTGTCGAAGACGACCTTGCCGACGGCGGCGCCCGGCGAGGCGTTGATGCCCTTCGCGATCTGCTTGGTGTCGGTGGCCGCGTCGTCGAACCGCGGGAACATCAGCTGCGCGAGCTGTGCCCCGGTGACGCGCTGCAGCGCCTCGTCCATGTCGATGAGGCCTTCGTCCACCAGCTGCACCGCGATCTTGAAGGCGGCCGCCGCGGTGCGCTTGCCGACGCGGGTCTGGAGCATCCAGAGCTTGTTGCGTTCGACGGTGAACTCGATGTCGCAGAGGTCTTTGTAGTGGTTCTCGAGCTTGGCCATGATGCCCATGAGCTCGTCGTACGCCGGCTTGTCGATGCCCTCGAGATCGGCCAGCGCGACCGTGTTGCGGATGCCTGCGACGACGTCCTCGCCCTGGGCGTTCTGCAGGTAGTCGCCGTAGACGCCCTGGTCACCGCTGCCCGGGTCACGGGTGAACGCGACGCCCGTGCCGGAGTCCATACCGATGTTGCCGAAGACCATCGCGACGACGTTCACCGCCGTACCGAGGTCTGCGGGGATGCGCTCCTGGCGGCGGTAGAGCTTCGCCCGGTCGCCGTTCCAGGAGTCGAAGACCGCGCGTACGGCGAGGTCGAGCTGCTCACGAGGGTCGGTCGGGAACGGCCGGCCGGCGTACTTCTCGACAACCTCCTTGTACTTGTCGACGATGCCGCGCAGGTCGGCGTCGTCGAGGTCGAGGTCGTTCTTCGTGCCCTTGGCCTCCTTGGCTGCGTCGAAGACCTCGTCGAAGTGCTCGCCGTCGACGCCGAGGACCGTCTTGCCGAACATCTGGATCAGCCGGCGGTAGGAGTCCCACGCGAAGCGAGGGTTGTCGGCCTGCTTGGCGAGACCGTCGACCGAGTCGTCGTTCAGGCCGATGTTGAGGACGGTGTCCATCATTCCGGGCATCGAGAACTTCGCCCCGGAACGGACGCTGACCAGCAACGGGTCGTCGGCCTGGCCGAGCTTCTTGCCCATCGTCTTCTCGAGGGCGTCGAGGTGCTCGCTGACCTCCTTGGCCAGCTCGTCCGGCTCGCTGCCGCGCTCGAGGTAGACCTTGCACGCCTCGGTGGTGATCACGAAGCCGGGCGGCACGGGCAGGCCGAGGTTGGTCATCTCCGCGAGGTTGGCGCCCTTGCCGCCGAGCAGGTCCTTGAGGTCCTTGTTGCCCTCGTGGAAGTCGTAGACGTACTTAGGCATTGCGAGCACTCCTCAGCGGACCGGCGACGCCCAAAACCCTACCCAGCCCGCCAGAACCCCGATCACGGCGACCGAAGTAGCACACATCCCGTCTGCGCCGGGCACCCAAAAGGGACATATGGGGCGTCTCGGACGTGGTTGTGTGCTACTTCGAACGGGG
>DASZRO010000081.1 GCA_035550055.1 Mycobacteriales bacterium
CGCCAGCGTTCCAGGTCGCCGGTCGGCTGCTCGACGAGCAGCACGATGCCGCGGTTGGGCCGGAACGCAACGACGTCGGCCGACACCGCGACCCGCGGCGCGGCCTGGACACCGCGAAGCGCGAGCAGCCGGGTTGACAGCGACGGCCGTCGTTCGGGGAACCGGCCGACCTCGGCGAGGTGCGCGCCGAGTGCCATGAAGTCGTCGTAGGTCTGCTGCACCGGGTCGGCGAACAGATAGCTGACGACGCCGCCGACGCTGCGTAACGGCTCGGTCGCGGCGATGACGTGGTCGGCGTACTCGCCGTCGGCGATCCACCGGGCGCCGAGCGCCACGCCCGGCAGCGAGTACTGCTCGGGCATGTGGTCGAGCAGATGCCAGCGCAGGTAGCTGCCGTCGTCGCCGGCCGGCGCCGGCGGGGTGATGCTGAAGAATCCGGCGCGGACGCGGCTCATGGGTAGATCATGGCCGAGCCGGCCCGGCCGGCCCCGGTAGCCTCGCTGTTCGTGTCAGCCGAACCGAGTGAGGAGCTCAAGGAGCTCGCGGCGACGCTCTCCTCGATCGAGGTGGTGCTCGGACCGGATGAGATGCGTGGCGAGCTCGCCGCGCTGGAGACCGAGGCCGCCGACCCCGATCTGTGGGGGGACCAGGAACGCGCGCAGCGGGTGACCCGCCGCATGGCGACGTTGCGCGCCGATCTGGCCCGGCTCGACGGGCTGCACAGTCGCCTCGACGACCTCGCCGCGGCGATCGAGCTGGGCGACGAGGACCTGCTCGGGGAAGCCGTCGCGGATCTGCCGTCGCTGCGCTCGGACATCGAAGGGCTCGAGATCCGCACCCTGCTCTCGGGCCAGTACGACGAGCGTGACGCGGTCGTCACGATCAACTCCGGTACCGGCGGAACGGACGCCGCCGACTGGGCCGAGATGCTGATGCGGATGTACCTGCGGTGGGCGGAGCGCCACGACTACGCCACCGAGGTCTTCGACACCTCCTACGCCGAGGAGGCCGGCATCAAGTCGGCAACCTTCGTCGTACGCACGCCGTTCGCGTACGGCACGCTCGCGGGCGAGCACGGCGTCCACCGGCTGGTCCGGATCTCGCCGTTCGACAACCAGGCGCGCCGCCAGACCTCCTTCGCCGGCGTGGACATCACGCCGGTCGTCGAGGAAGCCGACCACGTCGACATCCCCGAGGACGAGATCCGGGTCGACGTGTATCGCTCGTCCGGCCCAGGCGGGCAGGGGGTCAACACGACCGACTCGGCGGTCCGGCTCACCCACATCCCGACCGGGATCGTCGTGACGTGTCAGAACGAGCGCAGCCAGATCCAGAACCGCGCCCGCGCGATGGAGGTGCTCGCCGCGAAGCTGCTGGAGGAGCGCCGCAAGGCCGAGGCGGCCGAGATGGACCGGCTCAAGGGTTCGCGCAACACGGTGGGGTTCGGCAGCGACGACAAGGTCCGCGACTACGTGCTGCATCCCTACCAACTGGTCAAAGACGCCCGAACCGGGCTCGAGGTGGGCAACACGGGCGCGGTCCTCGACGGCGACATCGACGCGTTCATCGAGGCCGAGGTCCGCTGGCGTCGCAGCCAGGCTGACGGGGCGTCGTCCAACTAGACTGTCGGGGTGATTCGCTTCGAGTCGGTGACCAAGACCTACCCGACGAGCACCCGCCCAGCGCTGGACAACGTGAGCGTCGACGTCGACAAGGGCGAGTTCGTCTTCCTGGTCGGTCAGTCCGGCTCCGGCAAGTCGACCTTCCTGCGGCTCGCGCTCAAAGCGGAGATCCCGACGAAGGGCGAGATCTGGGTGGCCGGAAAGCAGCTGTCCCGGCTCTCCCATTGGCGGGTCCCCGCGCTGCGCCGTCAGATCGGCACCGTGTTCCAGGACTTCCGGTTGCTGCCGAACAAGACGGTGGCCGAGAACGTCGCCTTTGCCCTCGACGTGATCGGCAAGCCGCGCCACGTCGTCGCCAAGGTGGTGCCGGAGGTGCTCAGCCTCGTCGGCCTCGACGGCAAGGAGAACCGCAAGCCCGACGAGCTCTCCGGTGGTGAGCAGCAGCGCGTCGCGATCGCGCGCGCGTTCGTCAACCGGCCGCGGGTCCTGCTCGCCGACGAGCCGACCGGAAACCTCGACCCGGCCACCAGCGTCGGCATCATGAAGCTGCTCGACCGGATCAACCGCACCGGTACGACGGTCGTCATGGCGACCCACGACTCGAACATCGTCGACTCGATGCGCCGCCGCGTGGTCGAGCTCGAAGGCGGCCACGTCACGCGCGACCAGAGTCGCGGCGTGTACGGGTACGCGCAGTAGCGGGCGGTCGAGATGCGTACTGAGTTCGTGCTGTCCGAAGTCGGGATGGGACTTCGCCGCAACGTGACGATGACCATCGCCGCGGTCATGACCGTCGCGATCTCGTTGACCCTGCTCGGCATCGCGCTGATCATCCGGATCGGCGCCGACCAGCTCGAGCACGACCTGCTCAACCAGATCGAGGTTTCGGTCTACCTGCAACCCGAGTGCGGCACCCCCAACGCCGGCGCGAACTGTTTGACGCCCGCCGACCGGACCAGCGTGGAGAGCACGCTCCAGCAGCTCCCGCAGGTCGAGGACATCACCTACATCTCGCAGGCTGACGGGTTCAAGCGCTTCGAGAGCGAGTTCCGCGACGATCCCGATCTGGTCAAGCACACCCCGCCGGATGCGATCCCTGAGTCCTTTGCGGTGAAGCTGAAGGATCCGCACGAGTTCGCAGTCGTCAACAGCGCGGTCGGGCGGGCGCCGGGCGTCCAGTCGGTCACGAACGCTTCCTCGAGCCTGAAGCGGCTGTTCTCCTTCTTCCATCACGTCACGCTCGGTGCGCTGCTGCTGACCGTGCTGTTGCTCATCTCGACCTGTCTGCTGATCTACAACTCGATGCGCGTTGCGGCCTTCAGCCGACGTCGCGAGACCGGGATCATGCGACTGGTCGGTGCCTCCGACTTCTACATCCAGGCGCCGTTCGTGCTCGAGGGGACCGCCGCCGGCGTCGCCGGATCCGGGCTGGCGGTGCTGCTGCTGATCGCGGTGAAGTGGTACATCAGCTCGACACTCGCCACGCGGGTGCTGACGCCGTTCGGCGAGTGGTCGACGCTCGCCGAGGCGCTCCCCATCGTGATCGTGATCGGCATCCTGCTGCCCGCGATCGCTTCGTTCCTCACGCTGCAACGCCACCTGCGGGTCTGATGTTCGCGGGTCGCGGCCGGTCGATCACCGCGGTCGCGGCGGCGGTCGCGGCTGCCTTCGCCGCCGGTGGTGCGGTGGGTGCGACGGTGCATCCCGGTCAGCATCACGCTGACGGGAGCGTGCTCGATCAGGCGCAGCAGGCGATCGAGGCCCGCGCGGCCAACCCGATCCCGCTGGCTGAGCTCCAGCACGCCGCGGTCGAGGGCATGCTGCACGCGCTCGGCGACCCGTGGTCGGCGTACTACGAACCGGCGCAGTACGCGAGCTTCCAGCAGACGCTGTCCGGCTCCTACAGCGGTGTCGGCGTGTGGGTGCGTCGTACGCCGGACGGGGTGCTGCTGATCGACAGCGTCGAAGCGGGCTCACCGGCCGCGGCAGCCGGCCTGCGTCCCGGAGACGTCCTCGAAGCGGTCGCCGGACTGCCGGTCGCGGGCATGACGGTCGCCGACGTCGTCTCGCGGTTGCGTGGCGAACCGGGCACTGACGTGTCGATCCGGGTCCAGCGAGACGGACGGTCGCAGCTCGACGTGCTGGCCCGCTCGACGATCGCCGACGACGACGTGACGGCCTCGCGGGTCGCGCCGGGGGTCGAGCGGCTCCGGATCGCCGCGTTCACCAGTGGCGTCGGACGGTGGGTCTACCAGCAGGTCGCCAAGGCCGCGGACGAGCACCTGCGCGGCATCATCCTGGACTTGCGCGACGACCCCGGTGGGTTGCTGACGGAAGCGGTGTCGACGGCGTCGGCGTTTCTCGCCCGGGGCCCGGTGGTGTCCTACGTGCAGCGGGGGAGCGCCCCCGACGTACTCGACGCGCTCGGTGGCGGCAACACCGGCATCCCCCTCGTCGTCCTCGTCAACGGCGGCACCGCCAGCGCCGCCGAGATCGTGGCCGGCGCGTTGCAGGACCGCGGCCGCGCGGTGATCGTCGGCACTCCGACGTTCGGCAAGGGCAGCGTGCAGGCGCCGGACCAGCTCTCCGACGGTTCCGACATCGAGCTGACGATCGGCCACTACCTGACCCCCGACGGCCGTTCGCTCGACGGTGTGGGCATCACCCCTGACGTGCTGATCGGTCCGGACACCTCGAATGCCGAGCTCTACCGGCGCGCGACCGAGGTGCTGTCCGGGCTGACCGCCGACGCCGGAAGCGCCGGCTGATGGGGGAGCAGCCGTGGTGAAGGAGTCCGGCCGCAAGCTGATCGTGCAGAACCGCAAGGCGCGTCACGACTACGCGATCGAGGACGTCCTCGAGGCAGGCATGGTCCTCGTCGGCACCGAGGTGAAGTCGCTGCGGGCCGGCCGCGCCTCACTGGTCGATGCCTTCGCCAGCGTGCGGGACGGGGAGGTGTGGCTGGAGAACCTGCACATTCCCGAATACACCGAGGGCACCTGGACCAACCACGAGCCGCGGCGCCGCCGCAAGCTGCTGTTGCACCGCGGCGAGATCGACAAGCTGGTGCGCACCACCAAGGAGTCCGGCTTCACGCTGGTCCCGCTGTCGATGTACTTCAAGGACGGCCGGGTCAAGGTGGAGATCGCGGTCGCGCGCGGCAAGAAGGCCTATGACAAGCGCCAGACGCTCGCGGCACGCGACGCCCAGCGGGAGATCGCCCGCACCGCGGGACGCCGCCACAAGGGCCGGGAGTGACCACGCCGCCGCTGTCCGACTCCGACGTCGTCGGCTACTGGCACGCCCTCGGCCTGCCCGGCATCGTCGATGCCCACGTGCACTTCATGCCGGAGTCCGTGATGCGCAAGGTGTGGGCGTACTTCGACGGCAAGGGACCGCTGACCGGACGCGAGTGGCCGATCGAGTACCGGTGGCCCGAGACAGACCGGCTCGCCCACCTGCGCGGCATGGGGGTCCGTGCCTTCCCTTCGCTCGTGTATGCCCACAAGCCCGGCATGTCCGAGTGGCTGAACGGCTGGGCGGCGCAGTTCGCGGCCGCCAACCCGGACGTGATCGCGACGGCCACGATGTTCCCCGAGCCGGGGGTCGCGGGCTATGTCGATGCGGCGCTGCGGGAGGGCGCGCAGCTGTTCAAGGTGCACGTGCAGGTGGGCGGCTTCGACCCGCGCGACGCCTTGCTGGACGAGGCCTGGGGGATGGTGGCCGACGCCGGCGTACCGGTGGTGGTGCACGCCGGCAGTGGCCCGACGGCGGGCGCCTTCACCGGTCCCGGTCCGATCGGCGAGGTACTCGCGCGCCATCCGACGCTGGCCCTCATCGCGGCGCACATGGGAATGCCGGAGTACGACGAGTTCCTGGCCTTGGCTGAGACCTATCCGAATGTGATGGTCGACACGACACTGTGCTTCACCGACTTCAGTGGCAGCGCCGCACTCGGTCCCGTCCTCGCGTTCCGGCTGGCTGCGCTGCAGCACAAAGTGCTGCTCGGATCTGACTTCCCCAACATCCCGCACCCGTTCGCTCACCAGATCGAGGCACTTGCCCGGCTCGACCTGGGCGATGACTGGATGCGTGCGGTTCTGTGGAACAACGCCGCCCGGTTGTTCGGCGTCTCAGGCGACGGCTGATTCCGGCGGGTCGGGGTCGCCGGTCAGCGGGTCCTGCTCCCTCGTCGTATAGGTGAAGCCGAGGAAGCTGGTCCAGGTCAGGGACCCGTCGGCATTGACGCCGACCTTCCACCGCTTCTTGGTCTTGAGCTGATGGTGCAGCTTGCACAGCGGCTGGAGGTTGTCGGGATTGGTGTCGCCGCCGCGGCCGTGCTCGAGTCGATGGTCGAGCTCGCACTGGTAGGCCGGGCGCGAGCAGCCGACCATCACGCATCGCGGCTGGGTGGCTTCGACCAGGTCGCGGAGCAGCTTCGAGGGTCGGTACTTGCGGCCGAGGTCGATGACGGTCCCGGTCAGCGGGTCGGTGACGAGTCGCCGCAAGGTCGCGTCGGCGGCGATCCGGCGTGCGGTCTCGGCGGTGATCGGGCCGTACCCGCTGAGCTCCGCCGGGTCGTCGTTGTCGCCGAGCAGCGTCGGGAGGCCGACCGTCACCAGCACCTGTGCGCGCAGCGCATTCTTGGCCGAGCGCCCGGCCGCTGCGGTGACGGCGGCGAAGAGCGCCGCGAAGCGCCGCACTCCGAGCGGGCGCTCGTCGCCGGCGCGCCGCATCGCGGCGGCTCGTTCGTCGAGCAGATCCATCATCTGGCGGACCTGCTCCGCTTCGCCGTGCGCGGTGATCGTGGCGGTGTCGTCCTCGCCGGGAAGGAACTCGACGTCCGAGTCGGCTCGGGCCTTCTCGGCTCGCTCGGCCGCGCCCGCCGGGTCGATCGCGATGATCTCCTTGCGAGCGGCACGGGCGAGCTGGCTGGGCGTCCAGCCTCGCGCCACCGCGAGCGGGACGAGCTTGGTCTCGACGCGTTCCACCACCGCCGGGGAGCAGTTGCGCGTGACGCGATGCAGCGACCTGAGGTGGCCGAGCGTGAGATCGCCGCGATCGAGCGCGGTCCAGCTCGCCGGCAGGCATTCGTCGATGCGCTCGACGAGCTCGAGGTGCGCCATCGCCGTCGCGAAGGGAGTCGCCGTCGCCGCCGCGATCTCGTTCGCGGCGAGGATGTGTTCGTCACCGAGGACGTACGGGTAGAACTCGCGAACTCCGCGGACGCAGTCGCTGGTCGCGATCATCTGCTGGGCTGTGGCCCAGGCGATCAGCTTGCCCCACAGTGCGTGCACCCGCACCGCCGACCGGGCATCGATCGGAGCCGCCCGGAGCGCGACCAGTCCGGCGGCCATCGACGCGCCGACCGGCATCTCCTCGAGCACCGCGATCCGGGCGTCCGACCTCGCGAAGGCTGAGGCCAGCGCCGCGTTCATGGCTCGAACATATGTTCGAACAAGCCCGACGTCAAGGCCTGTTCTTCGTTGTGGATGAACGGTTCTCGAGTGCGCCTTGTGGACGACGGCTCGGCTAGGAACGCACCAGCCGGGCGATGGCTTCTGCGGCCTCACGCAGCTTGAGGTCGGCCTCGTCGCCCTCGGCGACCGCTTGGCGCACGCAGTGTCCAAGATGGTCCTCGAGCAGGCCGAGGGCCACGGCTTGCAGCGCCTTGGTCGCGGCCGACACCTGGGTGAGGACATCGATGCAGTACGCATCCTCGTCGACCATGCGGGCGATGCCCCGGACCTGGCCTTCGATCCGGCGCAGCCTCCGCTGATAGGCGGCCTTGTCCGCTGAGTAGCCACGCGTCGTGGTCATGAGGCCGCCTTCATCTCGTGGTGAGCACAGTGCTCGATCGTGTCGGCAGAGTCGTTGCGGCCGCGTCGCAGCAGCACGATCCCGGCGAGGACGACCAGCGCGGCGAGGTTGAGCGCGGTCGTTGCGTCCCACGAGAAGTGCTCCGCGGCGATCAGCCGTGGCCGCCGGGTCGGCACGCCGCCAGCGGCGCGCATCAGCGGCTGGGTCAGCAGGCCGGCGGTGGTCATGGCGAACCACAGCGTCGCGACCAGGCGCACGGTGAGGGCGGCGCCGTACAGCTTGCGGTAGATCAAGACCATCGGCAGGGCGATCAAGTCGGCGAAGACGAACGCCATCACCCCGGCGAAACCCACGCCTCGCTGCCACAGGGCCGCGGCGAGCGGCACATTGCCGATCGAACACACGAAGCTGACCATCGCTACCAACGGACCCACCACCGCGTTCTCGATGGTGGTCCACACGCCGTGGCCCGTGACGAAGACCGAGGTCCAGGCGCGGGTGGGTACGCCGACCGCGAGGAACCCCGCGACGACGAAGCCGATCACCATCTCTCGACGCAGCATCATCAGGTCGGCGAGGGTGTAGCGCGCCGCCGCGCGAAGGCGATCCGCGGGCCGGCCTGGGTCATCGGCCTCCGGCTTCGGGCCGGTCGCTCCCACCGCCGCCTGGTCGGCGACCGTGGGCAGGATCGCGGCGATCAGCGCGATCATGATCGACCCGCCGACCAGCTCCGCGACGGCGAACTGCCAGCCGAGCAGTCGCCACATGACCAGGCCGAGCTCGACGACCAGGTTGGTCGAGGCGACCATGAACACGATCGAGGTCGTGAAGTCGGCGCCCTTGTCGAACAGCGAGCGCGCGATCGAGGTCGCGGCGTAGGAGCAGGACGAGCTCGCCGCACCCCACAACGAGGCGCGTACGACGGCAACGGGCCGGTGGTCACCAAGGGTTCGTGCCATCGCCTGGCGGGAGACCGTGGCCTGGACGACTCCCGACAGGGCGAAGCCCAAGACGAGGGCCCACAGTGTCTGCCAGAGCATGAAGAACGCCTCGTCGAAGCAGTGCCAGACGGTAGTGACGGCGCCCACCCCAGCCAGGTTACGCCGTACCCCCCGGGGGTATGACAGGCGTAGGCTGGACGCCGCAAGAAGCACGACCCTACGAGGGGGTGAACGGTTTCGACTTCGGACGTTGATTCAAGTGAAGCGGGCTGAGAACGTCACGTGATCTCATAAAACTCTCGTGGCAACTTCAATAAATGCCGATAACAACCGGCTCGCTCTCGCTGCCTGACAGGTAGCGAAGCTGTCAGCCTAGGGGCGCCTCCGCTCTAGGACCTGGCATCGATAGGAGGCTCTACCGCGGATCCCGGTCACGGGGGTCCAAGGGAAACCAAACAGTGACTGAGCTCGCAGCGGGGGGCCTGCACCGCCGCTGGAGCCGAGAAAACCACTGCAGGATGCGCCCGGAGAAGCCTTGATGATCCGCCGAAGGACGCGGGTTCGATTCCCGCCACCTCCACCAGAATGATCAGTCGCGGCAGCTGCCGCGCGGCACCCGGACCGTCGCCGGTGTTGCGGCGCGGATCGCGCAACCGCCGGGAGTGGTGACGGTGACCGGCGTACCGGCAGTGCTGATCGACAGCATCGCGCCGGACCGCTGGAACCGCACGACCGCCGTCGGCGGACGGGCGAAGCGGAAGCTGAGGTCCCACAGTCGGCCGCTGGTCGCCACGGTGTCGTTGGTCCACGACATCGGGTGCGCCGGGACCGGCTTGAACAGTCCCCACCGCAGCATCGCGGTGAGCTCCTGGTCGAAGTCCGGCAGGTCGTGCCCACCTGGATGCACCTCGTAGACCGTGTCGACCCCGGCCGCGACCAGCGCCTTGTGGAACGCCTGGCTCATCTCGTCGATGATCAGCGCCTCGAGCGCCGAACCGTAGAGGTCCGCGCCAGTCGCGTTGGGGTCACCGGCGGTTGCGTTGGCGATGCCGGCGGCGCTCGGTACGCCGGTTCCGGTGCTCTCGAACACGCGGGTGTGGGCGAGGTTCATGGCCAGCTTCGAGGGGTTGTGACCCGCCGCGTAGAAGCCGTACGGCGCGCCGTAGACCGGGAACAGGCCGTCCTCGCGCGGCCCGGCACCCGAGATGAGTCCCATCAGCGACCCGGCGATCGGGGAGAAGTACTGCGGGTCGACGAACCCCGACAGGCTCGCGACCGAGCCGAAGAACCCGGGCAGCCGGCCACCGAGGTAGGCCGCACCCAGCCCGCCCATCGAGAAGCCCGCAATCGCGTGGAAGCGGCGCTCGGGCAGGATCGGGAACCGGGCGAGGATGGTCGGCAGCACGGTGTCGAGCTCGTAGGTCTCCCACTTCGGCCCGCCGGGATGGCCACCGTTTCGCCAGTCGGCGTACCACCCGTTGCCGCCCTCGGGCATGGCGACGATCGCGTCGAGGTGCGCGGCTTCGAGCATCGCGACGATGCCGTCGGCGCGGTAGCTGTCGAAGTTGTTCGCAAGCGCGTTCAGCAACACGAGCAGTGGGTAGCGCCGGTGCGGGTCGTAGCCGGCCGGCAGCAGGACGTTCGCCTGCGGCGGGCCGGGTAGTTCAGCCACCGCTGCGGGATCTCATCGTGGGGCGCCGGAATCGAGATCTTGACCAGCCGAGCCTGGACGCCCGTCGCGGGGGCGGGTGCGGCGGCGGTTGCTGCTGCCGTCGCGCTCGTCGCGAAGCACGTGACGACAAACAGCGCCGACGCGGCCGCGAAGGCGGCGCGTCGAAGGCGGGTCGTCACCGCATGGTGCTTCGTGGTGCGGCAGGCGATCCCTGCCGCAGCACGAAGCGGACCGAGAGGAGCTAGGCGAGCATCAAGACGTTCGGGTTGTTCGGGTCGACGAGCACGCTGACCGTCGCACCCGGCTGGATCTGCGGGATCTGCACCAACGGCACGACCGCGTCGGTCTCGGCGGGATAGGTGTTGCCGTCGACGGTGACGGTCAGCGCGAGGTGCACCTGCGGGTTGTCGTTGATGAACGCGCCTGTCTGGTTGATCGTCGTGATGACCGCCGTGCCCGGCTTGCCGGTGGCGCGCAGCTGTGCGGCGAGCGCCGACTGCTGCTGGAGGTTCCCCATCATCTGGGCACCCATCGCGGCGGTATCCTTGAGGGCGCGGAAACCGCCGACGACGCCGCGGTGCTCCGGCGGGACCATTTCCTTGGCGGTCTTCTGCATGCTGCGGATGTCTTTGAACATGCCCATTGCCGGGCCTCCTACGGCTCGAGGGTTCGGTCGGCGTTGCCGGAGTTGATCAAGGCTGACCCAAGCACTCGAAGTCGCTATTGACAACAGAATGTCAGCAAAACCTCCGACTACTTCCGGGGTGGTAGCGGGACGAAGCCCGAGGTCCGCCTCATGTAGTCGGCGTACGCCGGCTTGCGTCTCGCCAGGTGCTTTTCGAGCATCGGCTTGCCGGAGGCGAACCCGACCAGATAGGTCACGATCACCGGCGACAGTGCCGCGACGGCGCCCTGCCAGTCGACGGCTGCGGGCAGCCACAACCCGAACCACAGCAGTGCCTCGCCGAAGTAGTTCGGGTGGCGGGTGTAGCGCCACAGTCCGGTGTCGAGGACGCTCTCGCTGCTCGTGCGGCGCGCCTGATACGTCGCGAGCTGACGGTCGGCCACGGCCTCGAAGGCGAACCCGGTCAGCCAGACGGCAGCACCGATCACGTCGAGCGGCGTGTTGCCGCCGTGCTGGTACATCGCGATCTGCAACGGCATCGAGATCGCGAACGCGAGGACCGCTTGCGGCAGGTAGACCCGCACCAGGGCGTACGCCGCAACGGAGCCGCGCGCCCGGGACAGGATCGCGGCGTAGCGCGGGTCCTCGCCGTGCCCCTTGCTTCGCTGCCCGATGTGGCCGGCGAGGCGCAGCGCCCAGATGACGGACGTGACCAGGACCACCGTGCGGCGGGCGGCGTCGCCGTGTGCCGGGATCGACCCGCAGAACGCCGCTGCTCCCATCGCCGCGATCGCCAGGCTCCACGTGACATCGACGACGTTGTAGCGCCCGATGCGCCGCCCGATCAGCCAGGTGACCCCGAAGGCGACGATGTCGACGGCGGCGGTGATCGCCAGACCGGTGGCGAGCCGGTCACCCGCGAACGAGCTCACCTCACCCGCTCGCGCGGCGTGCGACGTCGTTGCGCGGGCGACGGCGACGGCTCCCAGCCGGTACGGGTCGGCGGCATCCCGCTGATCCCGGCGGAGGTCGGCTTGACCGACAGGATCTGATCGACGCCCATCCGGTTCTCGGCGAAGGCGAGCGCCCCGCCCGCGAGGTAGAGCCGCCAGACCCGCGCCTGGGTCACCCCGACCGCTGCGACGACCTCGTCCCAGCGCCGGTCGAGCTGACGCTGCCAAGCGGCCACCGTGTGCACGTAGTGCTCCCGCATCGCGTGGACGTCGCGGACCTCGAACCCCGCGGCGGCCAGGATGGCGATCGTCTCGTGCACCGGGCGCATGTGCATGTCAGGCGTGATGTAGCGCTCGATGAACGGCCCCCCGCCGGGGTGCGAGCCGCTCCGGGACATCTGCTGCACCAGCAGCCGGCCCTCGTCGGCGAGCAGCCCGTGCAGCGACGCGGCGAACGCTGGGTAGTTGCCCTTGCCGACGTGTTCGCCCATCTCGATGACCGAGATCGCGTCGTACGGTCCACCGGCAAGGTCTCGGTAGTCCAGCAGCCGCACGTCGACGAGGTGCCCGAGGTCGAGCTCGTCGACCCGGGCGGTCGCGAACGCCAGCTGCTCCGCCGAGATCGTGATGCCGGTGACCCGCGCGCCGTACTCGCGGGCGGCGTGGATGGACAGTGCGCCCCAGCCGCAACCGACGTCGAGCAGGTGCTTGCCGGGCGCCAGACCAAGCTTGCGGCAGATCATGTCGAGCTTGTCCCGCTGTGAGTCCGCGACGTCGTAGGCCGGGTCGTCCGACGTCCAGTAGCCGCACGAGTAGGCCATGTTCTCGTCGAGCAGCAGCGAGTAGAGCGTGTTCGAGACGTCGTAGTGGTGGTGGATCACCGCGGCATCTCGCCGTTTGGTGTGCAGCCGACCTCGCAGTCGCAGCTCGCCGTCGGGCGGCGCGGGGCGGCGCAGCGCGCCGTTGCCGGCGAGCAGGCGCAGCCCGGCGAGCACGGTCCGCGCGTCGAGCCTGCTCCGCGGCGAGGCCGTGCCGGGTCGACGCCGGAGCGCCTCGCGGCGGGCGTCCCACACCGCGGACAGGCCGGCCGCGATGTCGCCCTCGACGTCGAGGTCGCCCGCGATGTAGGCACGCGCCATGCCGAGTTCGCCGGGCGCCCACGCGATGTGGGCGAGCGCGCGGGGGGAGTTGAGCACCGCGACCGGCGCGCCGTCGGGTCCGGCGCTGCTGCCGTCCCACGCCCGGATCGCGACCGGCAGCCGGCCGCCGAACATCGGTGCGACCAGCTCGGCGATCGCGTCGGCGACGTCCGACGTCACGGCGTCGCTCCTCGGGTGAGCAGGAGCTGGACGACGTCGAGGTACCCGGCGGCGAACCCGCCTTGGCAGTACGCGAGGTAGAAGGTCCACATCCGCCGGAACGTGTCGTCGAACCCGAGCGCCTCGACGTCGCGGGCGTGGGCCTCGAACGACTCGCGCCACCGGGCGAGCGTCTCGGCGTAGGACTGCCCGAAGGACAGCTGATCGGCGATCTGCAGCGTCGTGTCGGCGCCGACGATCTCTTCGATCGCCCGCACGGACGGCAGCAGGCCGCCCGGGAAGATGTACTTGTGGATCCAGGTCCACGACCGGCGCGAGGCGAGCATCCGGTCGTGTGGCATGACGATCGCCTGGATCCCGATCCGCCCGCCGGGCGCCAGCCGCGCGTCGAGCGTCGAGAAGTACGCCGGCCACCACTTCTCACCGACCGCCTCGATCATCTCGACGCTGACGATCGCGTCGTAGGTGCCCGTCACGTCGCGGTAGTCGCGCAGCAACACCTCGATGCTGTCGCTCACACCGGCCGCCCGCGCGCGGTCGACGGCGAGTGATGCCTGTTCGACCGAGAGCGTGATCGTCGTGACCTTGGCGCCGCGTTTCGCCGCACGAATGGCGAGCTCGCCCCAGCCGGTGCCGATCTCGAGCAGCCGGGTGCCCTCGGTGACACCGGTCTGGTCGAGCAGCCGGTCGATCTTGCGGTGCTGCGCGTGCGTCAACGACTCCCGGGACGGGTCGGCGAACAGCGCGGAGGAGTAGGTCATCGTCTCGTCGAGGAACAGCGCGAACAGGTCGTTGGACAGGTCGTAGTGCCGCGCGATGTTTTGCCGTGCCCCGTTGCGGTCGTTGTCCTCGCTCGCCGGCTGGTGGGCGTCGTACCACCGGCGCAGCCACTGCAACCGGGCCGGGATCAGCGTGCCGACCTGGCGGGCGAGCGGCTCGATCGCCGCGGCGAGATCGGGTGCGTCCCAGTCGCCGGCCATGTACGACTCGCCGAACCCGATCTTCCCGTCGCGGCCGAGCCGGGTGAAGAAGCTGTCCGGGGACAGGATCCGGATGACCGCAGCGTCCGCTGGCCCGAAGCACGCGCCGTCGGGAAGCTCGACCCGCAGCCGGGCGCGGTCTGCCACCCGGCGCATCACCGTGCGCGCGATCGCGGCGCGCAGGGGGGCCGGCTTCGGTGGCGCCATCTCCGGCCAGCGCGCGAGGTCCACGCCGCGCGGCGGTGCGGAGGGCCGGTCGGCGGTGCGCCGCGTCCGGGGATCAGTTGCAGTCATCGGGGGACAACCTCCAGTCCGCGTCGCCACAGCCGGATTCCTTGCCAGCGGATCAGGGTCGTAACACGCAACGGCGCCGCCGGATAGCGCAGCCACAGGCCGAGCAACGAGCGGGCGGTCGCGGGCCGGCGTACGCCGGTCATCGTCGCGGAGAACGGCTCACCGTCGCCGCGGTCCAACGTCACGGACACCGCGACCCGCTCGCCGGGCTCGGGCACGTTGATCTCGTAGCGGCCGTCGACCGGGTAGAACGGCGAGACGTAGAGCACCTTGTCGGCGCTGGCCCGTCCCGCGGCGTCCGGGTGAAGAACGTAGGCGTGGCGGCCGCCGTAGGTGTTGTGGACCTCCGCGACGACGGCGACCAGATCCTCGCCGTCGTAGCACCAGAACACGCTGAGCGGGTTGAAGACGTAGCCGAGCACCCGGGCGTTGGTCAGCATGAGCAGCCGGTCGGCGGCGATGCCCGCGTCGCGAAGCGTGGCGCGGATGTCCAGGTGGTCACTCGGGTCGAACGCGGCCAGCCAGCGCAACGGTCGCGGCAGCCGAGGGGGTGCGTCGAAGTCGACGAGCCAGCAGAAGCTGCGGTAGCGGAAGGCGTTGCGCACCGGAGCGGTCCGGGTGTGGCGGATCGTGACGTCGTAGAGCGCCGGCGTTGTGCTCACCACGACGCCCCGAAGCTTGCCGCCGCCTGCGCGCCGGACCGGCAGCCGTCCTCGTGGAACCCCCACCCGTGATAAGCCCCCGCGTAGGCCGTCCGCGCCGTGTTCAAGGCGGGCAGCAGGGCCTGCGCGGCCACCGACTCTCGCGTGAAGATCGGGTGTTCGTAAGTCATCTCGCTGATCATTGCCTCTGCCGCGATCTGCCCGCCAGGGTTGAGAGTCGCCAGATGCGGCACCGCTGTCGGCAGGTGCTGCAGCCGGGTGAGGTCATAGGACACCGTGACGTGGTCGGTCGCCGCGGCGCACGACGGCAGCCGGTAGTTCCACGAAGCGCGGGCGTTGCGTGATCGTGGCAGCACCGACGTGTCGGTGTGCAACACGGTCGGGTTGGACGAGTAGCCGAAGGCGCCGAGCGCTTTCGTCTCGGCGGCGGTGGGGTCGGCCAGTAGTGACAACGCCGTGTCGGCGTGTGTCGCGATGACGACCCGGCTGAACTCGTGTCGGTCGTCGCCGTCGTCGCGAATGGTGACACCGTCCGGGTGGCGGGCGATCGTGCGAACCGGCGTCGAGTCGCGTACCGCTGTCAGCTGCTTGGCGGCACGCTCGACGTACGTGCGGCTGCCGCCGACCACGACCCGCCACTGCGGCGACCCGGTCACGCTGAGTGCGCCGTGGTTGGACAGGAACGCGAACAGGTAGCGCGCCGGGTAGCGCAGCGAGTCGCCGGGTGCCGCCGACCACACCGCGGACACCAACGGGACGAGGAAGTGCGAGACGAAGTAGGCCGAGTGCCGCTGCGCCCTCGCGAACTCACCCAGCGTGGTCGAGTCGTCACCCGAGGCCAGGTGGCGTCGTGCCGCGCGATGAAACCGGGGGACCTCGGTGAGCATGCGCAGGTAGCGCGCCCGGCCGAGGGCGCCGGCAGTGGGGAACAGGCCGGTCAGCCCGCGGGCCCCGGCGTACTCCAAGCCGCACTGCGCGCAGGAGACGGACATGCTCATCTCGGTGGGGCGGGTCGCCACCTCCAGCTCGGCGAACAGCTGGATCAGCCGGGGATAGGTGTCGGCGTTGTGCACCAGGAAGCCGGTGTCGACGGCCAGCAGTCCGGCGTCGGCGGTGAGCACGTCATGGGTGTGGGCGTGCCCGCCGAGGCGGGGCTCGCACTCGAACAGCGTCACGTCGTACCGGCGCTGGAGCAGGTAGGCGGCGGTCAGCCCCGCCACGCCTGCCCCGACAACGGCGACCCGTTCTCTGCTCACGACGGATGTTCGCCGGCCACCCCGGATTCGGATCACAACTGGCACGCTGGTGAGAGGGACGTCACATCTGCGGCTTCACTGCCGATCGAAGTGATCCGGTCGCGGGTGGCGTGCGAATGCCGAGCGTGCCGATGCTGGAAGCCCTAGACGGGAGGCGAATGCGCGCCGAGTCGCAGGAGGACGCAGTCCTCGTTCGTGAGCTGGCCGCGGGAAGCGAGCCGGCGCTCGAGGCGCTCTACGCCCGGTACGGCGCGGCTTGCTACCGCCTGGCCCACCGCATCCTCGCGGACGCCCAGCTCGCCGAGGACATCGTGCAGCAGGTGTTCCTCGCGCTCTGGCAGGGTTCCGGCTACGACCCGTCGCGGGGCGCGTTGAGCACGTGGCTGCTCGGCGTGACCCATCACAAGGCCGTCGACATGGTCCGGCGCGAGGAGCGCCGCCGTGCCGACCACCTCGACTCCCACGCAGCCGGGCTGCCCTCCGCCGGGCCGGGTCCGGAAGATCTGGCGTGGGAGGGGCTGCGCGCCGAGCGGACCCGCGAGGCGTTGCGCGAGCTGTCCGCGGAACACCGCGAAGTCCTGCTGCTCGCCTACTACGGCGGCTACACCCAGTCCGAGATCGCCGACCTCACCGGCCTGGCGCTCGGCACCGTCAAGAGCCGCACGTTGCACGCGATGCGAGGACTGCGCGCCCGCCTCGCCTCGACACTCATTACGGAGGAGGACAGGCCGCGATGAGCGGACGTGCCGACCACAGCGAGTGGGACGAGCTGGTCGCCGGGCAGGCGCTGCACGCCCTCGACGGCGCCGACGCGGCACGCCTCGCGACGCACCTCGAAGGTTGCCCGGACTGTCGGGCCGAGCTCGACGCGCACGCGTTGACCGCGTCGCACCTGGCCTCCCTCGCCGACGACGCGCAGACCCCCCCGCCGCCGTGGTCGCGGATCCGGGCCGGCGTACTCGCAGCAGCGACGGTGGATGGCAGCGGTGTCCACGACGAGCTCGCGGCACGCCGGGAACGGCGCCGGCCCGCGCAGTGGCTGCTCGCTTCCGCGGCCGTCGTGCTGGTCGCGGCGGGCGCCACAGTGACCGGTTGGCAGGTGCTCGGGTCGCAAGCGGGCGGCAGCAAGCAGCCGGCCGCGATCGCCACCTGCTCGGCGGCCGGATGTGCCGAGATCGAGCTGCGGTCCGCCGACGGCGTCGACCGCGCCGCGGTGATCGTGAGCCATGGCGCGGTCCAGGTTCAGCCGATCTCGCTGAGCAAGCCGGCGGGCGGACGTACGTTCGTCCTCTGGCAGCTTCCGCGTGGCGGTGCGCCGATCCCGCTGGGCGAGTTCAGCTCGACCACCTCGGCGTCACGCCCGCATCGGCTCGCCGTGTCCATGGCCGAGACGACGGCGTTCGCCGTCAGCAGCGAGCCCGCTGACGTCGAACCCACCGCGCCGACCGACGTCCTCGCGCTGGGCGGCGCGACAGCCTGATCGGTCCCCGCGCCGACGCAGGTCAGGACTTCGGCGTCAGGCTCTCGAGGGTCAGCGAGTAGCGCTCCTGGTATTGCACGCCTTGCTGGGTGGCGTCGACCGTGCCGCTCTCCTTCACGAGCACCGGCTTGGCCGTCTCGATCCAGTAGTCCTGCGTCGACGTACCGCTCTCGGCGCCGGTCACGCGGACGTCGACCCGCACGTGGAGCACCCGTACCGACGTCCCGCCGACGGAGAGGGTCGAGTAGCCGAGCACGTGTCCGGCCTCGGTCGCCGTTGCATCCGCCGAGGAGCATTTGTAGTTCCACACGTGCCCCGCTTTGACGCCCGGCTGGTAGATGAAGGCGTCATTGCCACACGTGAAGCGCTCGCCGCTGCTGATGCCGAAGAAGCTGATCGTCGTGTCGTAGGAGGCCATGCGAATCGCGGTTCCCTCGGGGCACAGCTCCTGGGTCTGGACATGCTCCGAGACCGGCTTCCAGGTGCTCTCGACACCGCAGCCCGCCGCCTTGTTGGTGATCGTGGTCGTCGAGGGGAAGGTGCGCTTCGTGCCCGGGAGGCTGGTCTGCTCGTAGCCCGTGGTGGCGTAGCTGAAGGTGCCGAGCACGCCCGCGGGTACGGCGGCAGGGTGCTGCGAGCCGACCGGCGACGGGCTGGCGACCGGGCTCGTGGCCGCTGACGCCGTCGCGCTCGCCGAGGCGTGCGGCGGCGGGCTCGCGATCGCCGTGCCCCGCGGCGCGGGAGTGCCGTGCGGCGTCGCCGAGCGGCTCGAGTGCGGCGCTGCGGTGGCCGGCGTGGCCGGGGTGCCCGTGCCCCGGTAGGCGCTGGCGCCGGGTCGCGGTGTGGCGGAACCGGCCTTCGGCCCGGTGTCGCCCGCGTTGTGCCCGCTGATCGCGAAGGCGCCGACGACGATGACCACGGCGCAGCCCGCGCCTACCAACCAGGTCGACCAGGTGCCGGTGCGTTGCGTCATGGGGAAAGTCAACCAAACCGCCGATGACCCCGGCCGGGTCGCATCAGATCAGGGCCGGGTGTCGACCTCGCCGTCGGGCTTGCCGGGCGGCACCTGCGGGTACTCCGAGACGCCTTCGTGGGCCATCGACGGGTCATTGGCGGTACGGCCCTGCTCGTCGCGCGGCTCGGGCGGGGGCGCGCCGCCGACCAGCGGGCCTTGGCTGGCCTCGTTCGGGCGATCTGCGGCGGGGGGCGCGTCCGGCGAGGTCTTGGGGTCGGGGCCTTCGGGTTGCGTGGTCATCGCTGGGCAATCGGGGCGGTGATCAGCTCGTCGGGGATGCCGAAGGCATCGACGAGGAGCCCGGCGTACGGACGTAGCTCGTGGCAGAGATCGTTGACGGTGCTGGTCACGGCCTTGCTCCGGGTGGGGGTGAGTCGGTTGTGCTCGAGGAACCACGCCCGTTCGCGCTCGATCACGGACAGTGCGTGCAGGTCGCAGACCCGGTTCAGCAGCGCCGCGACCGCGGGATCGGCAACGTTGCTGATGGCCGAGTCGAACGCCTCGAGAATGCGGGCGTCGATGTGGGCCCGGGCCGCCAGCAGCAGCTGGTCCTGAGCCTGGTTGAACACCTCGAACGGATCTGCGTCGGACTCGAACCCCTTGCGCAGGCGCCGGGCGAGCCCTTCGAGGACGTGCCGTTCGCGCCAGCCGAGCAGGGCCAGCTGGTGCTCGCGGTCGAGCAGGTCGGTCTCGTCGGCGCTGCGGGTCGGGACCGCGTCGACCAGGCGCTGGATCAGTCCCCGCGCCCCTGACCGCTCGATGACGATCTCTGCGATCTGCTCCGCCGCGAACCGGACCGTGCCGATGGTGTCGAGATCGCCGAACTCCGCCTGGTAGTTGGTGAGCAGCGACTTCGCGGCGAGCTGCAGCAGCACGGTGTTGGCGCCTTCGAAAGTCGTGAAGACGTCCAGATCGGCGCGCAGCCCGACCAGCTGGTTCTCGGCAAGGTAGCCCGCGCCGCCGCAGGCTTCGCGGCAGGCCTGGACGGTCGCCGACGCGTGCCAGGTGGAGGTCGCCTTGAGCGCGGCGGCGAAGGTCTCCAGCCGCCGCCTGCCCTGCTCGTCGTCCTTGGGGGTGTCGTGGAGCTCGGCGACGAGCTCGGCTTGCGCGAAGGTCAGCGCGTAGGTCTGGGCGAGCGCCGGCAACAGGAGTCGCTGGTGGGCGAGGTAGTCCAGCAGCGGGATCTCGGTGTCGGTCCCGGGCGCCTTGAACTGGCAGCGGCGGTCGCTGTAGCGCACCGCGATCGTCAGTGCGTTCTTCGACGCCGCCAGCGCGGCCCCGGAGATGCTGATCCGGCCCTGCACCAGCGTGCCGAGCATCGTGAAGAACCGCGCGCTGGCGCTCTCGATCGGGCTCGAGTAGACGCCGTCGGCGGACACCGCGCCGAACCGGTCGAGCAGGGCCTCGCGGGGCACGCGCACCTGGTCGAAGGACAGCCGGCCGTTGTCGACTCCGTTGAGACCGGCCTTGTATCCGTCGTCTTCGATCGTGACGCCGGGCATCGGGTTGCCGGCGCCGTCCCGGATCGGGACGACGAGGGCGTGGACGCCGTGGCTGTCCTCGCCGACCTGGAGCTGGGCGAACACGACCGCGACCTGCCCGTCGCAGGCGGCGTTGCCGATGTAGTTCTTGGTGGCCAGCTCGTCGGGAGTGTGTACGACGAACTCGCCGGTGGCCGCGTCGTACGTCGCCGTCGTCCCGAGCGACTGCACGTCCGAGCCGTGGCCGGTCTCCGTCATCGCGAAGCAGCCCATGAGCTGCAAGGTCATGATGTCTTCGAGGTAGCGCTTGTGGTGCTCGGGATTGCCGAGGTTTCGGATCGCGCCGCCGAACAGCCCCCACTGCACCCCGGACTTCACGAGCAACGACAGGTCGGCGTGCGCCTGCATCTCGAATCCGGTCACCGCGCCGCCGGTGTCGCCGAGCCCGCCGACCTCCTTCGGGAACAGCAGCTTCGGCACGTCGGTGCGGGCCACCGCTGCAAGCTGCTCGCTCACCCGCGCCCGCTGCTGCGCCATCGACTCGCCGATGCGCGGCTTCAACATCGGGTCCCTCAACAACTCGCGCACCTGCTCGCGGACGTGCTGCCAGCGGCCGTCGAGGACACGGCGCAGCGCCGCGACGTCGATCTCGGCGGGCAGGGCAGGAAGTGGTTCGCTCATGTCACTGTCGGCGTACCCCTGACTCGGCCGGTTGATGCCCGTGGCGTATGTCACGCGCGGTGTTGCCCAGCGCGCCACGGGTAGATCGAGTCAGTGAGACTGCTGCGCAAAGCCCTTCCTACGCGCGACGTCGCCGCCCGGGCGGTCGAGGTCATCGAGGCCCGGATGCACCCCAACTTCCGCAACGCGGTCGCGGCAGGCGTCGTGGCGCTCGCCGCGCTGCTCGCCGGCAACAGCGTCGACGGGTTGCACGCCCACTCGTCGCGTCGATACGTCGCTATCGGCCTGGCGGTCATCTTCGCGGTCTTCGGGATCGTCGCCACTCGAAGCGCGGCGCGAGAGGCCGCGCGGGTCGCCGCCCTGCGAGGCGGACCCGGCACCGCGACCGCGGTCCGGCTCGGTGTCGGCGCCGTCGGCTTCGTGATCGTGCTGCTCGCCACGCTCGACCTGCTCAACGTCCGCATCGAGCGGCTGCTGCTCGGCGGAGCGATCACCGGCGTGATCGTCGGCATCGCGGCCCAGCAGTCTCTCGGCAACCTCGCCGCCGGCGTCATCCTGCTGGCGTCCCGGCCCTTCAGCGTCGGGCAGCGAGTGAAGGTGCGCTCCGGCTCGCTCGGCGGGACACTCGAAGGCTGCGTGACCTCGATCGGCCTCGTCTACACCTGGCTGGACACCGACGACGGCCCGGTCGCGCTGCCGAACCTCGGTCTGTTGAGCGCGGCGGTCGGGACGGTTCGCGAGCCCGGCAGGCCTTCCATCGTTTACCCGGGTGACGCGGCCCGAGCGAGTCGGCCTATCGGACGGCACACTCTTGTCAGATGATCATTGCTGCACCGTGCGTAAACCTGGGGAGGGACGCACATGGCCAGGGCTCGAGAAGAGGGCAAGGCGGGGGCGGGCAGCGCGCTGCCCATTCAGGCGGGTCCGCCTGAGCTCGACTGCGATGGGTTCGCCTCGGCGCTGCTCGCCGCGTCGGGGCTGCTGGTCAACATCTCCGGGCGTTCGGTCGGGGAGGTCGATCGCCGTACGACGCTGACCCAGTTCCGGACGATGGCCGTCCTCGCCCGGGGGGACATCAATCTGTCGCGGCTCGCCAGCGAGCTGGGCGTCAACGTCTCCACCGCGATGCGCAGCATCGACCGGTTGATCGCGGCCGGCTACGCGACCAGGCAGGAGAACCCGCTCAGCCGCCGCGAGGTGGTGCTGTGCCTGACCCCGGAGGGCAAGGCGTTCGTAGGTCTCGTGGCGGAACGCCGCCGCTCCGCTATCGAGCGGCTGCTCGACGCGATGCCGCACGAGTCGCGGGCCGGCCTGATCGCGGGGCTGGGGGCGTTCGTGGTCACGGGTGAGCAGGCGGGGATCCGGCCCGCGGCGCAATCCGCGCTGGGGTGGTGAACCGGCCAGCGGCATCGCGTCGTCGCTGGTAGAGATGTGGCCATGACCGACGCGCCCACCGCGACCAGAATCGCGCCCAGCGATCGCGAGACCACTCAGCCGCTGCTCAACATCTTCCGCACGCTGTCCCGCAACCGCGACCTCTACAAGGCGTTCCTCGCCCTCGGCGGCCACCTGCTGCGCGGCGAGGCGCTGCCGGCGCGCGAGCGGGAGATCGTGATCCTGCGGGCGGGCTGGAACTGCGCGTCGGAGTACGAGTTCGGTCAGCACACCGTCCTCGGCGCAGCGGCCGGCCTCAGCGAGCAGGAGATCGCAGCGCTCGCAGAGGCCGCAGCGGTCGACTGGAGCGAGGACGATCGGGCGCTGATCGCGATGGTCGACGAGCTGTGCTCCGCCGACGTGGTCGGCGAGGGCACGTGGCAGGCGTTGAGTCACCGTTGGAACGACGAGCAGCTGCTCGAGCTCCTCGTGCTGGCGGGGTTCTATCGCCTGGTGTCGGGGCTGCTCAACAGCGCCGGGGTCGCGCTGGAGGCAACGACGCCGGGATGGCCGCCGGCCGCCCAGCCGCGCCGCCGCGCGCCGCGTGACGGCGAACCGTCGTGAGCGGCGCGCTCGCCGGTCGCCGGCTGCTGGTCATCGGCGGCGGCACGCGTGAGATCGGAGACCCTGACGCGCCGCCCGGCAACGGCCGCGCGATCGCGATCCTCGCCGCCCGCGAAGGCGCCGCCGTCGCGGTCACGGACATCGACGCGCAGGCGGCGCGGCGTACCGCTGAGCTG
The DNA here is from genome assembly GCA_035550055.1 of Mycobacteriales bacterium. Lineage (NCBI taxonomy): Bacteria > Bacillati > Actinomycetota > Actinomycetes > Mycobacteriales > Mycobacteriales bacterium. The sequence continues at coordinate 22,976 of DASZRO010000081.1, forward strand.
GCCGCCGCCGAGGGCGTGGCGGCCCATCACCTCGCAAGCGATGCCGCCGACCCGGCATCCGGCGCCGAGGCGACCGCCTGGGCCGAGCAGCAGCTCGGCGGGCTGGACGCGCTCGTGCTCAACGTGGGCATCGGTGCCGGCAGACGCATCGACGGGACCACGGCGCAGGAGTGGGACACCGTCTTCGCGGTCAACGTCCGGGCGCACTTCCTGACGTTGCAGGCTGCTCTCCCGCTGATGGGCGAAGGGTCCTCGACCGTGCTCATCTCCTCGATCGCCGGCTTGCGGCCGGGTAGCGGCATCCCGTCGTACGACGCCTCCAAGGCGGCGCAGATCGGGCTGATGCGTCAGGCGGCGCGCGAGGCGGCCCGTACCGGCGGTCGGGTCAACGTGGTGGCGCCGGGCCTGATCGACACCCCGCTCGGCCGGCTGGCCACGTTGGGGCGTCCCAACCGCGCGAGCACCCGGGTGCCGCTCGGCCGGCAAGGCACGCCGTGGGAGGTCGCCGCGACCGTGGTGTTCCTGCTCAGCGACGCCGCCAGCTACATCACCGGCCAGACGATCGCCGTCGACGGCGGTCTGACGACGATCGGCTGAGGAGCTCACCCATGACAGTGCTGATCGACGACACCGGCACCCCTCACCGGCTCTCCGGCGACGACTGGCTGGTCGACGTCGCCGAGCTCGCCGCCGCCAGCGGCTGGAAGCTCGAGCCGTCGGGCCTGTGCCGCGGCTCGGCATGCGTCCCGCTGCGCGAGTCCGGGCTCGTCGCCGACGGCGGGCGGGTCGACCTGCGGGCATGGGCGGACGCGCTGAGCTATGCGACCGCGCGCGACGACGAGCACGGCGTGCTCGCGGTCGCCTCGCCCCCTGACCTGGCCCGGGTGGCGGCGGTCGGGGACGAAGCCCCCGACCTCGAGCTGCCCGACGTCGACGGCGGTCTGCACCGGCTCTCCGACGCGGCCGGCCGCAAGCGGGTGCTCCTCACCTGGGCGTCCTGGTGCGGCTGCCGCCACGAGCTCGCCAGCTGGCAGGCGCTCTACACCGAGCTCGCGCCGCTGGGACTGTCGATCTTCTCGGTCGCGCTCGACAACTCACCCGAGGACGCGCGTCCGTGGATCGAGGCCGCCTGCCCGACGTACCCGGTCGTCGTCGACGCCGCGCACCTGAGCGCCGAGCGCTACGGGATCACCAACGTGCCGAGCACGGTGTGGGTCGACGAGGCCGGCCGGATCGTGAAGCCGGCGACCATCTCGCCCGGTGACGACCAGTTCCGGGACTTCACGCAGATCGACGCCGCTGCGCATCACGAGGCCCTTCGAGCGTGGGTGCGCGACGGCGTGCTCCCGGCTGCGGACGCCGCGCCGCAGCGCGGCCCCGAGGAGCAGGTCGCCTTGGCCGAGCGCCGGCTCGGCGCCTGGCTGCACGCGGCCGGGAAAACCGACGCGGCGCTCGCTCACTTCCGCCGGGCCGTCGAGCTCGCGCCCTGGGACTGGACGGTACGACGGGGCAGCCTCGCGATCCGCGGCGAGGACCCGTTCCTCGGCGAGGAGTTCGTGTCCTTCTGGCAGGAGTGGGACGAGGCGGGCCGGCCCGGCTACGTCGCGACGCCGGCGCCGGACGAGCCGAGCGCCCGGCGCTAGCCGCTCGGTTCGAAGATCACCACGGGGATCTCGCGGGTGGTCTTGTTCTGGTACTCGCCGTAGAAGGCGTGGGCGGCGACCACCTTCGGCCACAGCTCCGCGCGTTCCTGCGGGTCGGCCACCCGGGCGTGCATGGTGCGGGTGCGGCCCTCGACGGTGAGCTCGACGGTGCCGTTCGCGCGGATGTTCCGGCACCACTGCGGCTCCCGGTCGTCGCCACCGAACGACGCGATCAGGATCACCGTCTCGCCGAGCTGGAGCGGCGTCGTGGCCATGATGGTGCGCGGCAGTCCGCTGGTCCGGCCGGTCGTCGTCAGCTTCACCATCGGCATCCCGCGGCCGCGGTGGAACAGCCGCCCGCCGGTCGCGCTGAACAGGGCGGTGTGCAGTCGGGTCCCGTAGCGGTAGACCAGGTCTTTGGCGGGCACGACAGCATCCTCGCGCATGATCCAATCCGGCATGCGACGCGCTGGGCGCGGGGATACGGTTTCGCTATGACGCAGGCGGCGGTGTCCTTCCAGCCGTTCGAGCCCGGGTTCACCACCGATCCGTACCCGACGTACGCCGCGCTGCGCGAGGGCGCGCCGGTCGAGGAGCACGAGTTCGGCTTCTGGGCGTTGTGGCGCCACCGCGACGTCAGCGAGCTGCTCCGGTCGAAGATGTCGGTGGAGGACCGCAACGTCACGACCTTCAGCCCGATGCGCGGCCGGTACGAGGAGATCTATCGCGAGGCCGAGCGGTCGCGGCGCGGCGGCGGGATGTCGATGCTCGACCGCGACCCGCCCGACCACACCCGGTTGCGCCGGCTGGTCTCGAAGGCCTTCACGCCGCGAACCGTCGACGCGCTCACGCCGATGGTCGAACGGCTGGTCGCCGAGGCGCTCGACCGGATCGAGGACGAGGGCACCGTCAACCTGATTGACGCGCTGGCGTTCCCGCTGCCGTTCGCGGTGATCTCCGCGATGCTCGGCATGCCGGAGAACGACGTCACCCGTCTGCGCGAGCTGTCCGCGACGATCGTCCGGTCGCTCGAGCCCGTCCCCGACGAGGACACCGTGCGGGCGATCATCGCCGCTGAGATCGAGATGTCCGAGCGGACGGCGGCCGCCATTGCATGGAAGCGCGACCATCCGGCCGATGACCTGCTGACCGGGCTGATCGACGTGCATGACGGCGAGGACGCGCTCAGTGACGACGAGCTGGTCTCACAGGTCGTCCTGCTCTACGTCGCCGGCCACGAGACCACGGTCAACCTGATCGGCAACGGCACGCGCGCGCTGCTCGACCGTCCGGACCAGGCCGAGCTGCTGCGGGCCGACCCTGGGCTCGACGACAACGCCGTCGAGGAGCTGCTCCGCTACGACAGCCCGGTCCAGCTCTCGCGACGGATCACGACCGAGGACTATCCGACCAGCGGACACGTGATTCCCGCCGGCCGGGTCGTTCTTGCCAGCCTGGCCTCCGCCAACCGCGACAAGACGGTGTTCGGCGCCGATGCCGACCGGTTGCGGGTGGACCGGGTGAACGCGAAGCATCACCTGTCCTTCGGCGGCGGCGTCCACCACTGCCTGGGATCGTCCCTGGCGCGCCTGGAAGGGCGGGTTGCGATCGGCGGGCTGTTCCGCCGCTTTCCCCGGCTGTCGCTTGCCGGAGAGCCGGTCCACAACGGCCGCATCAACCTGCGGGGGCTGACGGCCCTTCCGGTGGCGATCCGATGACGGTGACCAGCCTCGCCGGCAAGCTTCTGGTCGCCAGCCCCACGCTTCGGGCACCGGAGTTCTTCCGGAGTGTCATCGCATTGCTCGAGCACAACGACGACGGCGCGCTTGGGTTGATCATCAACCGGCCCGGCGACGCATCGCTGCTCGACGTCGTACCTCCGGTCGCCGACATCGCCAGCGCGCCCGCCGTCGTGTTCAGCGGGGGGCCGGTGCAGCCGGAGATCGCCATCGCGCTCGGCGTCACCGACGGGTCGTCGAGCGCGGGCTGGCGCCCCATCGTCGGGCCACTGGTCACCGTCGACCTCGACTTCGACCCCGCGATGCTCGCCGCGTCGCTGCGCGAGCTGCGTGTGTTCGCCGGTTACGCCGGGTGGTCGGGCGGGCAGTTGGAAGCAGAGATCGCCGACGGTGCGTGGTACGTCGTCGAGCGGTTGCCGGAGGACACCTTCGCCCTGTCTCCCGACCGGTTGTGGGCGCAGGTGCTGCGACGGCAGCCGTGGCCGCTGTCGGTGGTCTCGACCTATCCCGTCGACCCGTCGATGAACTGAGGCTGCAGTGCCCAACGAGACCGACCGCCCGAGCGGCGAGCAGTACGTCATCCGCCACGGCGTGCAGGAGGCGGTGGCGGTCGAGGTCGGCGGGGGGCTGCGGACCTACCGCATCGGGGACCGCGACGTGCTGGACGGGTACGCCGCGGACGCGATGTGTGACGGCGCGCGCTGCCAGACGCTCGTCCCGTGGCCGAACCGGGTGCAGGACGGCAGGTGGACCTGGCAAGGCACCCCGCAGCAGCTGGCGCTGACCGAGCCGGAGCAGCACAACGCGATCCACGGCCTGGTGCGCTGGTTGTCCTGGCATGTCGTCGAGCACGTCGAGTCGTCAGTGACCTTGCGCTGCCGGTCGATGCCACAGCCGGGTTACCCGTGGCAGCTCGAGGTCACCAACCAGTGGTCGCTCGGCGAGGAAGGGCTGACCGTCGACACGACGATTCGCAACGCGAGCGCCACGGCCGCGCCGGTGGCCGCGGGTTTCCATCCCTACCTCACGGTCGGCACCGCCACGATCGACGAGGCACTGCTCACCATCCCCGCCGCGACCCGGCTGCTGACCGGGGCGCAGCAGATCCCGACCGGCACCGAGCCGGTCGCCGGCACGGCGTACGACTTCACCTCGGCCCGGCCGATAGGCGATCTGGAGATCGACCACACCTATGCCGACCTCGATCGGGATGCCGACGGCAAGGCCCGGCTGCACCTGGCGGCTGCGGACGGGTCGGCCGCCGTCACGGTGTGGGTCGCCGCCGCCTACCCCTATCTGGAGATCTTCACCGGCGACGCGCTGCCCGACCCGGCCCGGCGCCGCCGCGGGCTGGGCGTCGAGCCGATGTCGGCGCCCCCCAACGCGATGGCAAGCGGTGAGTCGCTCGTCACGGTCGAGCCGGGTGGCGAGTGGCGTGGCGCCTGGGGCATCGTCCCGGCGAGCTGACCGGACGTCGAGCATGGTGGTGGATCGGATCGCGTCGATGGGGTACGGCGCGGCGCGTGGCGGCTGGAACGCCGCCGCGGTGGCACACCGGATCGGGTTGACCTCGCTGATCCGCCCGGACCGCCTGGTCGGCATGGCCGCCGCGATGCGACGGTGGGGACGGACTCCCGCCGGCCTGTACGCCGCCAACGCGGCGCGCGACCCGCAGGCGATCGCGGTGATCGACGAGCGCGAAGCCGTCACGTTCGCCGACATCGACCGGCGCAGCAGCATGGTCGCCGCGGCGCTCGCGGACAAGGGGGTCGGGCCGGGCGACGCGGTCGCGCTTCTGGCCCGCAACTCCGCGGCGTTCGTGATCGCCTTGGTCGCCATCTCGAAGGTCGGTGCCGACACGCTCTACGCCAACACCGGCTTCGCCGGGCCGCAGCTCGGCGAGGTGCTCGAAAGCGAGAACGCAGCCGCGGTCATCGCCGACGACGAGTTCGCCGCCATCGTGGACGAGCACGCCGGCTCGCGGCCGGTGCTGTGGGCGTGGGACGAGGCGAACGACGCGCCGCCGGACAGCGTCGCCGGCATCGTCGCGGCCGCCCGGGGTGCGGTCCCCGACCTGCCCTCGCCGGGTGTCGAGGGGCGTCACGTGATCCTGACCAGCGGCACCACCGGGAAGCCCAAGGGAGCCGCCCGCAGCTCACCGACCGCGCTGTCCAGCCTGGTGAGCTCGGTGTCGTTCCTCGCTGCGATCCCGTACCGGGCGAACGGCGTCACCGTCCTCGCCGCTCCCGCCTTTCACGCGTGGGGACTGGGCAACCTCACCATCGGCATGATCCTTCGATCCACGTTCGTGATGACACGGCGCTTCGACCCGGCCGTGACCCTCGGGCTGGTCGAGGAGCACCGCGCCGACACCATCGCGGCGGTCCCCGTGATGTGCCAGCGGATGCTTGACGTCGAGGTCACTCCCGACACCTCGAGCCTGCGGATCGTCGCGCTGTCCGGCTCGGCGCTCGCCCCGACGCTGGCGACGCGGTTCATGGACCGGTTCGGTGACGTGCTCTACAGCCTCTACGGCTCCACCGAGATCGCCTACGTCAGCGTCGCCGGGCCGAAGGATCTGCGCGAGGCACCGACCACCGCCGGCCGGGTGTTGCAGGGCGTGACGGTCCGGATCGTCGACGAGGACGGCGACGACGTCCCGGCGGGAGAGGTCGGCCGGATCTTTGCCGGCAGCGGGATGTCCTTCGAGGGCTACACCAGCGGTGAGGACAAGGCGCGGCTGGGGAAGCTGGCCTCGATCGGCGACGTCGGCCGGATCGGGCCGGACGGCCGGCTCTACGTCGAAGGACGCGACGACGACATGATCGTCTCGGGCGGCGAGAACGTGTTCCCGGCCGAGGTTGAGGACGTGCTGCACGGCCATCCCGACGTGGCCGACGTCGTCGTGGTCGGCGTGGCCGACGACACGTTCGGGCAGGCGCTCGTCGCGCACGTGGTCCTGCGCGACGGCGCGGATGCCTCCGCGGCCGACCTGCGGGCGCACGTCAAGCAGCGGCTGGCGAACTACAAGGTGCCGCGACAGGTCGAGTTCCACGACCAGCTGCCGCGCAACGAGACCGGGAAGGTGCTCAAGACGCGATTGGCTGCCCCGTCAGCCTGACGCCGGCGGCCCGCAGCTGCTCCAGGGCGGCCTCGACGGTCTCCGGCGCGACGCCTGCGGTGTGGTCGAGCAGCACGGTGGTGGCGAATCCCTCGGCTGCCGCGTCCAGGGCGGTCGCGCGCACGCAGTGGTCGGTGGCGATCCCGACGACGTCGACCGAGTCGACGTCGTGGGCGCGCAGCCAGTCCGCAAGCCCGGCACCGTCCGGCCCGGTTCCCTCGAAGCCGCTGTACGCCGCCCGGTAGGCGCCCTTGTCGAAGACCGCGTCGATCCGCTGGGTGTCCAGCGCCGGGTGGAACTGCGCGCCCGCCGTACCGGCGACGCAGTGGGCCGGCCAGCTCTCGACGTAGTCCGGGTGATCCGAGAAGTGCTCACCCGGGTCGCGGTGCGCGTCACGCGTGGCCACCACGAGCGGGTAGTCCGCGCCGGTGAGCAACGTGCTGATCCCCGCCGCGACGGCCGCACCGCCCGACACCGCGAGGGACCCGCCCTCGCAGAAGTCGTTCTGCACGTCGACCACGATCAGTGCCCGCTTCATGGCGCGATTCTTTCCCAGACGGTCTCGATCGCCGGCTCGCCGGGGGAGAGCTTCATCGCGTGCAGCGGCAGCTCCGCGCACGAGCGCCGGCAGCGGGCGCGAGCCCCGTCGAGATCGGTGTCGGCGACGACCGCCCCGTCGCGCACCACCGGTTGCTGCAGCGCACGCTCGCCGTCGACGGTGTCGCCCGCGGTGAAGCGGAGCACTTCTGCGACCGCCTTGCCGTGGACGATCCGGCGAAACGCAGACTTGCGGCCGCCGGTCGACGTCTTGCCGGCCGACCGCTTCTCGACCTCGGCCCAGTCGCCGGCGTCGTCCTTGCGGCAGACCAGCTTGTAGACGAAGCCCGCGGTCGGGGTGCCGCTTCCGGTCACCAGCGACGTGCCGACGCCGTAGCCGTCCACCGGAGCGGAGGCGAGGCCGGCAATCGCGTACTCGTCGAGGTCGCTGGTCACCACGATGCGCGTGCTCGTGGCGCCGAGTGAGTCCAGCAGCGCACGGGCGTCCCGGGCCTGGGTCGGCAGGTCGCCGGAGTCGAGCCGGACCGCGCCGAGCTCGGGGCCGGCGACCTCGATCGCGGCGCGGATCCCGGCCTCGACGTCATAGGTGTCGACCAGCAACGTCGTACCCACACCGAGCGCGTCCACCTGAGCGCGGAACGCCGCGCGCTCGTCGTCGTGGACGAGGGTGAAGGCGTGCGCCGCGGTCCCGGTCGTCGGGATTCCCCATCGCCGCCCGGCGGCGAGGTTGGAGGTTGCGGTGAACCCACCGATGTAGGCGGCACGTGCGCTGGCGATCGCGGCTTCCTCGTGAGTACGCCGTGAGCCCATCTCGATGCACGGCCGACCGGCGGCGGCGTTGACCATCCGTACCGCGGCGGTCGCGACGGCGCTGTCATGGTTGAGGATCGACAGCACCAGAGTCTCGAGGACCACGCACTCGGCAAAGCCGCCTTCGACGGTGAGCACCGGCGAGCCCGGGAAGTACACCTCGCCTTCCGGGTAGGCGTCGATCGAGCCGGAGAACCGGTAGCTCGTCAGCCAGTCCCGGGTGGTGGCGTCGATCACGCCTGCGGCCTGCAGGAAGCCGAGGGCGTCGTTGTCGAAGGTGAACTCCGGCAACACCTCGGCCAGCCGGCCGAGTCCTGCGACGACGGCATAGCGACGGCGGCCGGGAAGCGACCGGGCGAACACTTCGAACACGCATCGCCGGTCCGCCGCCCCGCTGCGCAGGGCCGCCTCGACCATGGTGAGCTCGTACTGGTCGGTGAGCAGCGCCGGGCTGGTCACGACCGGATCTCGTCCGCGACCGGCTGCGCGTCCGGAACCGGCGGTGTTGCGACGGTGGGTTGCGGCCGGCGCAGCATGAGGATCACGCCGAGCACGACGGCGACTGTAGCCGCCGCGGAACGCACCGTGAACGCTTCGCCGAGCAGCACCGCCCCGAGCGCGACGGCGACGACCGGGTTGACGAAGGCGTACGTCGTGACCAGCGACAGCCGGGCGTTGCGCAGCAGCCACACGTAGGCGGTGTAGGCGACCATCGAGCCGGCGACGACGAGCCAGCCGAACGCGAGCCAGGCGCGGTAGTTGACCGCGGCGAGGTGCAGGTCCCCGAACTCGCCGGTCAGTGCGGCGCTCACCAGGCAGCCGATCCCGCCGCAGAGCATCTCCATCCCGGTGGTGACGAGCGGCCGCCGTGCGGTCGGCGCGTCCTGTGACCACACCGACCCGGCGGCCCAGCTGAGCGCGGCGACGACGACGATGACCACTCCCGAGACGCTGGCCCGGCCGCTGCCGGAGCCCACGACCAGCGCGGCGACGCCGGCGAATCCCAACGCCAGCCCACACAGATGGAAGCGGGTCACGCGCTCCCGGCCCAGCGCGGCGGCGAACAGGGCAGCCCAGATCGGGACGGTCGCGACGACCACCGCCGCGACGCCGGACGGGATGCGCTTCTCGGCGACGCTCACCAGCCCGTTGCCGCCGAACGGCAACGCGAGCCCGATCACCGCGGCCGCTCCCCACTGCTTCCAGCCCAGCCGGTCGGCCAGGCCGTCGGGCGCCGGCTTCGTGATCGTGAAGGCGAGCATCAGCAGGCCGGCGAGGACGAACCGGGCGCCGGCGAGGACCAGCGGCGGGATGGCGGCGCCGTGGCTCGGGTGGACCGCGACCCGGATGGCGAGGTAGGTCGAGCCCCACAGGACGTAGACCAGCCACAGGGACAGCCACACCCGCGAGCTCGACGGCTGTTCTCCCATTCCTCGACCCTACGAACCGCTCCCACCGGTTTTCGGGGGCGATGATGGAGGCATGACGGCGCCGACCATCGAGCGCTCGCAGACCCCGGGCGCCTGGGAGACCGAGGACCCTGACCGGCCCTGGGTCACGATCGTCTGGAACGACCCGGTCAACCTCATGAGCTACGTGACCTGGGTGTTCCAGAAGCTCTTCGGCTACAGCCGCGACAAGGCGACGGCACTGATGATGGACGTCCATCAGAAGGGCAAGGCGGCGGTGTCCACCGGGACGCGTGAACAGATGGAGCACGACGTCGCCCGGCTGCACGCGGCGGGGCTGTGGGCCACGCTGCAACAGGACTGAACCGACAGATGGGGAAGGTACGCCGGCGCGGCAGCGTCGTACGGGTCGAGCTGGAAGCGGGCGAGGTCGTCCTGCTCGCCAGCCTGGTCGGCCAGGTCCGTTCCCTGCTCGTCTCCGGGCTGCCGCAGGCCGCTGACGCCGACGACCCGCTGGCCGCGATCGTGGGGCTGCCCGCCGGCCCGCCCGCGACCCCCGACGACCCGGCGCTCGCCAGACTGCTTCCCGACGCCTACCGCGAGGACCCGGACGCCGCCGCGGAGTACCGCAGCCTCATGGAGGGCGACCTGCGCAGCCAGAAGGCGGCGGTCCTCCAGCGGGTGCTCGACGACCTGTCCGGGACCGGCGCGCGGCGCGGCGACGCGCAGCGCTTCGATTTGCCGGAGGAGGCGATCACCCCGTGGTTGTACGCGCTCACCGACGTACGGCTCACGCTGGGCACCCGCCTCGACGTGTCCGAGGACTGGGAGGCCGACCTCGGCCGTTTCGACCCGCAGTCGCCGCAGTTCGCGGGGTTCGCCGCCTACGACTGGCTGAGCTGGCTGCAGAACGCGATCATCGAAGCGGCCTAGCCACTCGGTAGCCTCGCGCCGTGCTCCGGATCTCCCGTGATCTCTACGACGCGATCGTCGACCACGCCCGTCGCGACCACCCCGACGAGGCGTGCGGACTGCTGGCCGGCCCGGCCGGCAGTGACGCGCCGCAGCGGTTCGTCCCGATGCTCAACGCCGCCCGCTCGCCGACGTTCTACGAGTACGACTCGATGGAGCAGCTGCGGGTGTGGCGGGAGATGGACGAGCGCGACGAGGAGCCGGTCGTGATCTACCACTCGCACACCGCGACCGAGGCCTACCCGTCGCGGACCGACATCAGCCTCGCCGCGGAGCCGGGCGCCCACTACGTCCTCGTGTCCACCCGTGATCCCGACACGGTGGAGTTCCGCAGCTACCGGATCATCGACGGCGAGGTCACCGAGGAGCCGGTCGAGATCGCTGCCTGAGCCAGGCGGCCAGCCCGGAATCAGTGGTCTCCCGGTCGTGTTGGGAGAATGTGACCATGGCGATCGAAGCACGCATCCCGACGATCCTGCGCAGCTACACCGGCGGCGAGAAGACCGTGACCGGTGAGGGCAGCACTCTGCAGGAGCTGTTCGTGGACCTCGACTCCCGGCACGAGGGGCTGCGTGGCCGACTGGTGTCCGAAGACGGCTCGCTGGCGCGCTTCGTGAACGTCTACCTCAACGACGAGGACGTGCGCTTCCTCGGCGGTGTCGAGACGCCGTTGTCGGACGGCGACGTCGTCACGATCCTGCCGGCCGTCGCCGGCGGCTGACCGGGCGCGCTGCCACCGTGCGGTACGACTCGCTGCTCGACTCCCTCGGCCACACTCCGCTGGTCGGCCTGCCCAACCTCTCGCCGTCAGCCGACGTACGGCTGTGGGCGAAGCTAGAGGACCGCAACCCGACCGGCTCGATCAAGGACCGCCCGGCGTTTCGGATGGTCGAGCGGGCCGAAGCCGACGGCCGGCTGACACCCGGCTGCACCGTGCTCGAGCCGACCAGCGGCAACACCGGGATCTCGCTGGCGATGGTGTGCCGCCTCAAGGGCTACTCGCTGATCTGCGTGATGCCGGAGAACACCTCGGTCGAGCGGCGGCAGCTGCTGGAGATGTACGGCGCGCAGATCCGGCTCTCGCCCGCGGCGGGCGGCTCGAACCAGGCGGTCGCGGTCGCGAAGCAGCTTGCCGCGGAGAACCCGGACTGGGTGATGCTCTATCAGTACGGCAACCCGGCGAACGCCGACGCGCACTACGCGACGACCGGGCCCGAGCTGCTCGCCGACCTGCCCGAGATCACCCACTTCGTCGCTGGGCTCGGCACCACCGGCACGTTGATGGGCGTCGGGCGCTACCTGCGCGAGCACGTGCCGGGCATCAAGATCGTCGCTGCCGAGCCACGTTACGGCGAGCTGGTCTACGGCCTGCGCAACATCGACGAGGGCTTCGTCCCCGAGCTCTACGACGCGTCGGTGCTCGACACCCGGTTCTCGGTCGGGCCGCAGGACGCCCTTCGGCGTACCCG
>DASZRO010000082.1 GCA_035550055.1 Mycobacteriales bacterium
CATCAGCGACACGAAAGCGCCGAACGTCGTCGTCTTCACGACGGTGCCCAGGTAGCGCTCGCCGACCTCCGGCAGCTGCGGGGACACGATCGAACGGATCGCGCGCAGCGCGGCCTCCGCCGCCTCGCCGCCGACCGCCGAGATGTAGATCGTGCCGTCGTCCTCGACGGTCAGGTCGGCACCGGTGTCGGCCTGGATCTGGTTGATGATCTTGCCCTTCGGCCCGATCACCTCACCGATCTTGTCGACCGGGATCTTCTCGGTGATGATGCGCGGCGCGTACGGCGACATCTCGCCAGGCGCCGAGATCGCGTCCGCCATCACGTCGAGGATCGTCATCCGGGCGTCGCGTGCCTGCTGCAGCGCACCCGCGAGCACCGATGCCGGAATGCCCGTGAGCTTGGTGTCGAGCTGCAGCGCCGTGACGAACTCGCGCGTGCCGGCGACCTTGAAGTCCATGTCGCCGTACGCGTCCTCGGCGCCGAGGATGTCGGTGAGCGTGACGAAGTCGTCACCTTCGTTGATCAGACCCATGGCGATACCCGCAACCGGCGCCTTGAGCGGGACGCCGGCCGCCATCAGCGACAGCGTCGAGGCGCAGACGGAGCCCATCGAGGTGGACCCGTTGGAGCCGAGCGCCTCGGAGACCGCGCGGATGGCGTACGGGAACTCTTCCTTGCTCGGCAGCACTGGCACGAGCGCCCGCTCCGCGAGTGCGCCGTGGCCGATCTCGCGGCGCTTGGGCGAGCCGACCCGCCCGGTCTCACCGGTCGAGTAAGGCGGGAAGTTGTAGTGGTGCATGTAGCGCTTGCGGGTCTCGGGCGAGAGCGTGTCGACGAGCTGCTCCATGCGCAGCATGTTCAGCGTCGCGACGTTGAGGATCTGCGTCTCGCCACGCTCGAACAGGCTGGAGCCGTGCACGCGGGGCACCACGTCGATCTCGGCGGACAGCGAGCGGATGTCCCGCACGCCTCGACCGTCGATGCGAACGCCGTCCTTGATCACGCGCTGGCGCACGAGCTTCTTGGTCAGCGAGCGGTACGCGCCGCCGATCTCCTTCTCGCGGCCTTCGAAGTCAGCGGCGATGCGCTCCTTGGCGAGCTCCTTCACGCGGTCGAGCTCGGCCTCGCGCTCCTGCTTGTCGGCGATGGTCAGCGCCGTGGCGAGCTCGTCGCTCACCGCGGCGGTCACCGCCTCGAGCACGTCGTCGCCGTACTCCAGGAAGACCGGGAACTCGCGGGTCTCCTTGGCGGCCTGGTCGGCCAGTTGCTGCTGGGCGGCCGCGATGGCCGCGAGGAACGGCTTGGCGGCCTCGAGGCCCTGCGCGACGACCTCTTCGGTCGGCGCGACGGCGCCGGCCGCGACCAGCTCGATGGTGTTCTCGGTGGCCTCGGCCTCCACCATCATGATCGCGACGTCCCCGCCCTCGACCACACGCCCGGCGACGACCATGTCGAAGACCGCGCGCTCGAGCTCGGAGTACGTCGGGAACGGCACCCACTCGCCGTCGATCAGCGCGACGCGCGCGCCGGCGACCGGTCCGGAGAACGGCAGGCCGGCCAGCAGCACCGAGCAGGCGGCACCGTTGATGGCAACCACGTCGTAGAGGTGGTCAGGGTCGAGCGAGAGGACCGTCGAGACGATCTGGATCTCGTTGCGCAGGCCCTTCGCGAAGCTCGGGCGCAGCGGCCGGTCGGTGAGCCGGCAGGTGAGGATCGCGTCCTCGCTCGGCCGGCCCTCGCGACGGAAGAACGAGCCGGGGATCTTGCCGGCGGCGTACTGGCGCTCTTCGACATCGACGGTGAGCGGGAAGAAGTCGAACTGGTCCTTCGGTGCCTTCGACGCGGTCGTGGCCGACAGAAGCATGGTGTCGCCGTCGAGATAGGTGACGACGGAGCCGGCTGCCTGCTGGGCGAGCCGGCCGGCTTCGAATCGGATGGTGCGCTCGCCGAGCGAGCACTTGAGAACAGCTTCTGCGCTGTAGGTGTCGTTGTTGTCGGTGCCCGTCATGGGCTCTCCGTTCGGTTCGGCGCGCGAGGCGCGAGTCCGACGGGCCCGGTCATCGATCGAAGCGAACGGACCGGTGTCCGGCCGCCACTACCGAGGACCGAGGCTCGCGTGTTTGGACCTCGCGCGCGGTGTTTTCGGGTGCGAACGAGCTAGCGGCGCAGGCCGAGTCGCTCGATCAGTGTGCGGTAACGCTGGACGTCCACGCTCTCGAGGTAGCGCAGCATCCGGCGGCGTCGGCCGACGAGCAGCAGCAGTCCGCGCTGGGTGTGGAAGTCGTGCTTGTGAGCCTTCATGTGCTCGGTGAGGTCGGAGATCCGCCGGGACAGCAGCGCGATCTGCACCTCGGGCGAGCCGGTGTCACCATCGCTGGTGGCGTGCTCGCTGATGATCTGTTGCTTGACGGCTGCGTCGAGCGGCAAAGGGAATCTCCTGATTGATCAGCCCGCAGGGTTACACCACAGGGGCAGACTCTTGTGACCCTGCCAGTGTAGCCGAGTGGCGCTCAGCTGAGGGAATCGCGAGCGACGGCCACGTCGCGGTGCATCTGGGCGATGAGCTCGTCCACGTCCGCGAAGCGCTCCATGCCGCGCAGCCGGCTCGCGAACTCGACCGTGACGTGCTCGTCGTAGAGATCCAGCTCATGACCGACGTCGATCGCGTAGGCCTCGACGCGACGCTCGACGCCGTCGAAGGTCGGGTTGGTCCCCACGCTGATCGCCGCCTTCACCCGGGTGCCGTCGGCGCGGGTCAGCCACCCGGCGTAGACCCCGTCCTGGGGTACGGCGATGCTCTCGTCGACGCCTACGTTGGCCGTCGGGAACCCGAGCGCGCGGCCGCGCGCGTCGCCGCGCACCACCGGACCCTCGACCAGGTGCAGCCGGCCGAGCGCCGCCGCGGCGGCCTCGACGTCACCGTGGACGACCAGGTCACGAACCATGGTCGAGGAGACCGTGCCGCCGGCCGTGAGAAGCGGGACGTCGTCGACGGCCAGCGCATGCTTGCGGAGCAGCTCGACGTCGCCGGACGCGCGATGGCCGAACCGAAAGTTACGACCGACCACGATCTGAACGGCCGAGAGCCGGTCGATGAGCACCTGCTCGACGAACTCGTCCGCGGTCTGGCGTGACAGCTCACGGGTGAACTCGAGCACCAGTACGTCGTCGGCGCCGTGCGCCTTCAGCAGCGAGAGCCGCCGGTCGAGGGTGGTCAGCATCGGCGGGACGTGGCGCGGCGAGAGGATCGCGGTCGGGTGCGGATCGAAGGTGACGACCACCACTTTCGCCTCGCGCCGTCGGGCGGCGTCGACCGCGTGCTGCAACACCAGCTGATGGCCGCGATGGACGCCGTCGAACACCCCGATCGGGACGACGCTGCTCACCACACCACCAGTATCCCGGGTCAGCCGAACACGCAGACCGGCTGCGCCACGCCGTCACGATCCGTGACAAGAGCGACCAGCCTCCCGTCAGGGGCGAACACCGCCGAGGTCGGCGGCGTCACGTCGAGGGCGAGCCGCTGACCGTTGGCGATCCGCGCCGCCTGCTGCGCGTCGACCTGGATGGAGGGGAACGCTCGCGCCGCGGCCTCGGCCAACGGGGTCAGTGCGAAGCTCGCCTCCAGCGCCTCGACGGTGCGCGCCTCAGTGACGGCGTAAGGACCGCTCCTGGTCCGTCGCAACGCGGTCAGATGGCCGCCGACGCCGAGCGCGGCGCCGAGGTCGCGGGCGAGGGCGCGGACGTAGGTGCCGGTCGAGCACGTCACGTGCACGTCGAGCTCGGCCCCGCGCCGCGCGGTGAGGGAGAACTCCGAGACGGTGACCGGCCGCGGCTCGAGCACCACGGCGTGCCCGGCCCGCGCCTTCGCGTAGGCCCGTACGCCGTCGACCTTGATCGCCGAGACGCTCGCCGGGACCTGCCCGATCTCCCCGGTGAGCCTCGACATCGCGTCTGCGATCTGCTGGTCGGTGAGCGACGCTGCCGCCTCGGAAGCGTCCCCGCCGACGAGCTCGCCTTCGGCGTCATCGGTGGTGGTCGCGCTGCCGAGCCGAATCGTCGCGTCGTAGGCCTTGTCGTGCAGTGCGAGGTGACCGAGCAGCCGAGTCGCCCGGTTGACCCCGATGACGAGGACGCCGGTCGCCATCGGGTCGAGCGTGCCGGCGTGTCCGACCCGCCGCGTCCCTGCCAACCGCCGGACCTTGCCGACGACGTCGTGCGACGTCCACCCTGCCGGCTTGTCGACGACGAGCAGCCCGTCGGTCATTCCTCGGCGTCGGCGGGTTCGCGATAGGGGTTCGCCTCGCCGGCCGGCTCGGCGTGCTCGGCGAGGCTGTGCACCCGCTCGTCCTCCTCGCGGGCACGCGCCAGGACCGCTTCGATGTGCTGGGCGTTCTCCGGGATCGCGTCGAGCACGAACGCCACCGAGGGCGTGTGCTTGAGCCCGGTCGCCCGACCGATCGCGGTGCGGATCATGCCCTTGGACGCCTCCAGCGCCGCGGCGCTGTCCGCGCGTACCGTCTCGTCCCCCCAGACGGTCCAGAACACGGTCGCCTCACGAAGGTCGGGCGTCAGCCGGGCATCGGTGATCGTCACCATGCCCAGCCGCGCGTCCTTCACGTTGTGCTCGACCGACTGCGCGACGATCTCGCGGATCCGCACGCTCATCCGACGAACCCGAGCGTCGTCAGCCATCGCGCTACACCCTGGGCTTCTCGCGCAGCTCGAAGGTCTCGATCACGTCGTCGACGTTGATGTCGTTGTAGCTGCCGAGGCTGATACCGCACTCGAAGCCTTCACGCACCTCGGTCGCGTCGTCCTTGAACCGGCGAAGCGTTGCGATGGTGAGGTTGTCCGCGACCACGACGCCGTCTCGGATGAGGCGTGCCTTGGAGTTGCGGACGATGGTGCCGCTGCGCACGAGGCAACCGGCGATGTTGCCGACCTTGCTCGACCGGAACACCTCGCGGATCTCCGCCGTACCGAGCTGCGCCTCCTCGAACTCCGGCTTGAGCATGCCCTTGAGGGCGCTCTCCACGTCGTCGATGGCGGCGTAGATGACGGAGTAGAAGCGGACGTCGACCTTTTCGCGCTCGGCGAGCTCGCGCGCCTTGCCTTCCGGGCGGACGTTGTAGCCGATGACCACCGCGTCGGAGGCGCGCGCCAGGTTGATGTCGTTCTCGGTGATGGCGCCGACGCCCCGGCCGATCACCCGAAGGCCGACCTCGTCCTCGGCACCAACGTCGATCTTGAGCAACGCGTCCTCGAGGGCTTCGACCGAACCGGACACGTCGCCCTTGAGGATCAGGTTGAGCTGGTTGACCTCGCCCTGCTGGATGCGCTCGAGCACGTCCTCGAGGGTCATCCGGCCGCGGCCCTTGGCGAGCTCGGCGAACCGCTCGCGCGCCTGCCGCTGCTCGGCGATCTGGCGGGCGACCCGGTCCTCCGGTACGACGAGGAAGTTGTCGCCGGCGCCCGGAACGCTCGTGAACCCGAGCACCTGCACCGGACGCGAGGGCGAAGCCTCCTCGACCGGGTCGCCGTACTCGTCGAGCATCGCGCGGACGCGACCGTAGGCGTCGCCCGCGACGATGGAGTCCCCGACCCGCAGCGTGCCGCGCTGGATCAGCACGGTGGCCACCGGGCCGCGGCCCTTGTCGAGGTTGGCCTCGATCGCGACACCCTCGGCGGCACGGTTCGGGTTGGCCCGCAGGTCGAGCGCGGCGTCGGCGGTCAGCGCGACCGCCTCGAGCAGGGTCTCCAGACCCTGCCCGGTGCGTGCGGAGACGTCGATGAACAGCGTGTCGCCGCCGTACTCCTCCGCCACCAGGCCGTACTCGGTGAGCTGCTGGCGCACCTTGGCCGGGTTGGCGTCGTCCTTGTCGACCTTGTTGACCGCGACCACGACCGGGACCTCGGCGGCCTGCGCGTGGTTGAGCGCCTCGATCGTCTGCGGCATGACGCCGTCGTCGGCCGCGACGACCAGAACCGCGATGTCGGTGACCTGGGCACCGCGGGCACGCATGGCGGTGAACGCCTCGTGACCGGGGGTGTCGATGAAGGTCAGGGTCCGCTCGACGCCTTCGACCGTGGCGTGCACCTGGTAGGCACCGATGTGCTGGGTGATGCCACCGTGCTCCTTCGCCACGACGTCGGTCTGGCGGATCGCGTCGAGCAGCTTCGTCTTTCCGTGGTCGACGTGACCCATGACGGTCACGACCGGCGCGCGGGCGACGAGGTCGGCCTCGTCCTCGTCGGCGTCGAACTCCAGGTCGAAGCGCGACAGGATCTCGGCGTCCTCCTCTTCAGGAGTGACGATGCGCACGTCCCACCCGAGCTCGGTGCCGAGCAGCTGCAGCGTCTCCTCCGGCGCCGACTGGGTCGCAGTCACCATCTCGCCGAGCTGCGTGAACACGACCTGCACGAGCGAGCCCGGGTTGGCACCGATGCGGTCGGCGAAGTCGGCCAGGCTGGCACCACGCGGCAGGCGAATCTGCTCGCCGTTTCCGCGCGGGACCTGCACGCCGCCGATCGTCGGCGCCTGCATGTTGTCGAACTCCTGGCGGCGCTGCTTCTTCGACTTGCGGCCACGCGCCGGACGACCCCCCGGACCGCGCCCGAACGCGCCCTGCGTCGGCGCGCCGCGGCCGCGGCCGCCGGGTCCACCGGGCCGGCCACCGCCGAAGCCACCGGGACGGCCGGGCGCACCTGCGCCACCGCCGCCGGGGCCGCCACCGGGACGGCCACC
>DASZRO010000083.1 GCA_035550055.1 Mycobacteriales bacterium
GCATCACGACCTGATCCACAGCGGCCGCCGACCCTCACACAACCTCGGCTGGCTCGTGCACAGCAATACCGACCCGGCGGCCGTCCCCGTCCAGCTCACCGAGGACCGGTCGGTGTACCTCACCGACGACGGCACCTACCAGGAGGTGGCCTAACTCATGTGCATGGTCGACCCCTCCGACACCGAGTGGGAGTTCACGAGCGTCTCGCATCCACGCGCACGCAAGGAACACCGCTGCGACGAATGCCGCCGCATCATCAAGTCCGGCGAGGTCTACCAGCGTTTCGCCGGCAAATGCGACGGCTACCTGAGCAGCTACACGACCTGCTCGCACTGCGAAGCTGCTGTCGGCTGGCTGATCAAGGCCTGTGAGGGCTACATCTTCGGCCTGGCGCTCGCCGACCTGCGCGAGCACTGGGACGACTCTCCGGACTACCGGTCACCGACGCTCAAGCTGCTCATCGACGGTATGGCGTCCGGATGGCACGACGGCCTCGACGAGGTCCCTTCGGCCGAGCTCGTCGCAGCGGCCGTGCCGGTAGCGGCGGCATGATCACGCGCACCTCACGCGGCGAGCTGCTGATCGTCGGCCGGATGGGCCGCTTCGTGCACAACGTCATTGCCCACCCCGCTGCTCGTGCTGTGCCGCCCGGTCGGCGAGTGGCTTCATGAGAGGACCGAGCCGTGAGCGCCTATTGGGTCATCGCCGAGCATTCCCGTGACTACTACGATTGGGTCAACGACCTCGTCGTCAACGCCCCCGATTCCTTCGATGATGACGTCGCGCTCGAAGAGATCGTCACCCGTTACGTCCGATGGCTCGAATCGGAACAGACCGAGGATCTCGCCCAAGCCCGTCACATGGCGATGGAGCTCGAGGAGCAGAACGCCGAGCTGCTCGTCACGGTGCGACGCCTCGCCGCGGAACTCGCCGCCACCGACAAGATGGTCGGCCGATGCACAGTGACCAGGGACGGCCTCTTCGAAGGCGACGAGCTCGGCTGCGACCTCCTCCACGGCCACACTGGCCGACACCACGACCCGCGCTACGACGGCCACTGGCTTCCCCTCGGCTACGCGCCCACTCCAGCCGACGAGGCGCACAGCGACGCAGGGCCGCACCGTGGCTGACCACTTCAAGATCATCCTCGGCTACGGGCCGGTCGCCGGCATCCCCCGATGCCCGTGCAACGACCCGGGCAACCATGTCGCGGTCGAGCAGAGCACCACCGACCCCCTCGACCTGCTGATCCGCTGCTGGTGCGGCCGCACGATGCGAGCCCGCGCCGACAACGAGCAAGAGATCACCGACCTCATCGCCACCCGACGGACCGCATAGATGACGTGCTGGCCCTATTCCAAGCCGGAGCCTCGCAGCTCATGAACACAACCGCCGCACGCCGCCGCGCACGCCTCACCACAGACATTGGCCGCTACACGCGGCGAGCCTGCCGCTGCGGCCGGCCAATCCGCGACGCCTACCTCTGCCGCGAATGCACCGGCACGCTCGCCGCGCTGCTCGAGCAGGTGCCACAGCTCGCCGCCGACGCCGCGATCGCCTACAGCAAACGGTCACGCATGGCAGCGAAGGTCGGCGCCGCCCGCAGCGCCGAGACGTCGCTGCCGTACGACCCGCGGCCGCGCCGCGCGTCAGATCGCCTCGCCAAGGTGCTCTACCGCTACGCCGTCACCTTCAGCGGCCTGCTCCTGCCCGCAGGCCGACCGGCCGGCCCAACCCACCCTCGCTGCCAGCACACCTCCTGCACCGCGATCCGCGGCCAGCTCTCCACCGACCCACTCGACCTCGCCAAGCAGCTGCACGACCGCCGACACAAGATCCGCCGCCAACCAGCCGCACCCAACCTCCTCGCCGATCTGCAGCGCGCCACCGAGCGCCTCAGCGACCTCATCGACCGACACGAACACTGGTACGCCGGCCCGTGCCTCGAGCCGTACGTCTACCTCGACGAGAACAACGAGATCCGCCTCCAATGCACAGCCGAGCTCTACGCCCGCGACGACGCCACCGAGATCACCTGCCCGACCTGCGGCGCGATCCACAACCTCGAAGCCCGGCAACGCTGGCTCATGAAAGAAAGCGAAGAGGTCCTCGCCACCACACTGGAAATCTGCCGCGCAGTCGAGACCTACACCGGCACCGCACTCACCCAAGAACGCCTCCGCCAATGGCGCCACCGCGACAAGCTCCACGCTCGAGCCTGCCGCCTCGACGACCAAACGAACCTCTACCGCCTCGGCGACGTCCTCGACCTCCTCCACGCAGCACGCCGAGCCGCCATACCCGACCAGCGCGAAGACCTCGACGCATGGAACCTCGGCCCCGACCACCACTGCTCCAAGCCCAGCAAACCCCACGGCGTCGCGCTCTGCCCGGTCTGCGACGACCCAGTCAACATCAACGGACTCGCCATCGTCATGACCCACGGCACCTGCGACGGAGCCGGCATCACCGCCCGCCCACTACGCGTCACACCGGCGTGTCGAATCGCCTAACCGCGAAGGATCTGTCACGCTCCACTTCTCTACGTTGAGAGTGTTGTGCCCAGCCAAGCCCGGCCCACAAGCCGGGCTTTCGTATTCCCGCGGAATAGGCCAATGCCACAGCCCCAACGAACCACCACACAGCGCGGCTACGGCACTGAACACCAGCGCATCGCCCAAGCACTCAAGCGCGCAGCGATCGGCACCGAATGCCCCGGACCAGCTGACGGGCCACGCTCACCCAACTGCGTCGGCATCATGCGATCGGTCCGCGACATGGACGCCGACCACGGACGCCCGCTCAGCAAGGGCGGCACCAGGGCCGACCGCGTCTGCTGCAAGGCATGCAACCGATCCCACGGCGGCAGACTCGGCGCCGAGAAGACCAACGCGAGTAAGCGGACCGTGCGAGCGAACCCGAGCCGCGACTGGTGACCCGGGGGCACACCCCCACACGGAATCCGAGCGTCACCGTTGACCGCCGCCAGTCAAACTTTTTTACACGAACAAGTTCCCAAGCGTTACAGGCGGAATCGGGTTGTTGCGTTGCGAGACCTGCCGGTCCGAGCTCGGTTCGCAACAGGCTGGCCGTGGCCGCCCGCGCCGATTCTGCCTGCAGTGCCGGCCACGCAAGCGCGCATTGGGCGCACCGGGACCGCGACCGCCGCGCCAATGCGCGCGTTGCGGCAAAGGGTCCGGTCAACGGGCCTACTGCTCAACAACCTGCCGGACGTTGAGCCTCGGAAAGGTCAGGTGCACGCTTTGCGGCGACGGGATGCACATGAATCCCAGCCGAGCCGCGATGCCGACCTGCCGCAGGTGTCGTCACGAGCTCCGCGCAGATCGCGATGCCGACCTCGTGCTTGAGGCGAAGGAACAGCTAGTCCGAAGGTGGCCCGCATGGAGCGCAAGTGCGGCGAGTGCCACCAGCTGTACATAGCCCAGCGCAGCAACAGCCGGTATTGCTCGCCGAAATGCCGGGTGCGAGCGTCGCGGTCAGCCGCCAAGACTGGAGCGTCGTCGACACGCAAGCTCAGGGTCGTCGCCGACGTTGATGACGACACCGCGGCGAAGGACGACAAGCAGAAGGCGCGCTCCGTCCTTGAAGCGGTCGAGACCGGGGACTACCTCTCCGAGCTGGTCGCCACCCGTCGACGGATTGCTGTCGCGGTGAGCGATCCGAACACTCCGGCGCGCGATCTTGCCGCTCTCACACGCCGCCAGCTCGAGATCTCGAAGGAGATCCGCGCGATCGAGAAAGACCGGAAGGATGAGGTTGGCGAAGCGGCGGACACCCCAGACGAAGCGTGGCCTGCTTCCCGAGGCTAAGCATCTGGTGCTGCCGGCCGGCATCGTCGCGTCCGGCTTCCCGAGAGTCGAGGCGATCTGCAAGTCGATTCTGATCGAGTTCGATCCCTGGCAGCGCGACCTCAACCGGTGCATCCTTGCCAAGGGCAGCGATGGGCAGTACGCCGCGGATATCGTCGCACTCTCAATCGGCAGGCAGGTCGGTAAGACCTGGGATGTCGGCGCGGTGTGCTTCGCCGAGTGCATCGCCGTGCCGGAGACGACCGTCGTATGGACGGCCCATCGCTTCAAGGTGGCACGCGAAAGCTTCGATGAGCACCGAGGCATGGCACAGTCGCCCAAGCTGGCGGCGCACATTGACATAGATGAGATCACGACGGGCGCCGGCAACGAGTGCATCCCGTTCCGTAACGGGTCCCGGATCGTTTATGCAGCTCGCGAGCGCGGATCGATCCGAGGGTTCCGCAAGGTACGGATCCTCGTCCTCGACGAGGCGCAGATCCTCACCGAGGCCGCGCTGTCCGACCTCGCACCCACCCAGAACCAGGCGACCAACCCGCTGCTCATCCTGATGGGCACGCCACCAAAGCCCACCGATCCTGGGGACGTCTTCACGCGCATCCGCGCGGAGGCCCTATCAGGTGAGACGGACGCCACGCTCTACGTCGAGATCGGAGCGCAGAAGGGCTGCGATCCCGACGACCGCAACGCCTGGCGTGAAGCGAACCCGTCATACCCGAAGCGGACACCGGCACGCGCGATCCAACGGTTGCGGCGGCTGCTCTCGCTCGAGGACTTCCTGCGCGAGGCGCTCGGGATCTGGGACAGCTCCTCGACAGGCGTGCTTGACATCGACAAGTGGCGAAGGGAGCTCGCCGACCCGGCCCAGCAGTTCGAGGGCACACCGCCGCTCGGGCTCGACATGACACCCGACAGAGCGTGGTGCTCAATCGGTGCGGGCGCGATCGATGGCAAGCGCAGGCTCGTCGAACTCGTCGAGCACCGGCGCGGCTCATCCTGGGTCGTTGACTGGTTCACCGACCCTGGCAAGCCACATCGCCGGGGCTACCGGGTCGCGATCATGCCGGGGTCGCCGGCCGGGTCGCTGATCGAACCTCTTCGCGCCGCGGGCGTTGCAGTGTTCGAGGTGTCGAGCCAGGAGTACGCCCACGGATGCGGCGCGTGGTTCGACGCGTTCGAGGCGGGGACGCTGCGCCACCGCCCGCATCCCGATCTCGACGCGGCTGTTGAAGGTGCCCGCGTCACCAAGCGCGAGGCGTGGACCTGGGACCGGCGAAGCCCCAACGCGGTGATCTCGCCGCTGGTCGCCGTGACGTTGGCGGCTCAATGCGCGGCGCAGCCGCGTGAAGCGTTCTTCGCCGCCGCATGGCGGTGACCTGATGGAGGAGCGGTCGATGACGAAGCGCGAGATGGTCGCCGCCGTTCTACTCCTGGTCGCAGCTGCCGCGATCACGTCGGGGGCGTGGCTGCTCGCGCCGCCGGCCGGGCTGATCGTCGCCGGCGTCCTTCTCATTGGGTGGACCGCGGTTGTCGTGCTGGACGTCGCGTGAACCTGCTGCAGCGGATCGCGCGACCGGCCGCGCCCGAGAGGCGGTTCGACGTTCAGACGATGATCGAGGCGCTGAGCCAGTTCTCGTTCGGCGGTCACACCTACCAGCTGCAGCAGACGATGGCCGGTACAGCACTCGCCCCGACCGGTTCAGGGCTATCGGGTTACATGCGTGCGTTGAAGGGCTGCCCGCCTGCGTTCGCGGCCCAGCTGGTCCGGTCGATGGTGCTATCGCAGGCGCGGTTCGTCTTCCGGGGCGCGCGAGGCTCGAGCAGCCCAGGCCGGCTGTTCGGCACCACCGACCTCGCATTGCTCGAGCAGCCGTGGCCGAAAGGCACGACGAGCCAGCTGCTCACCCTCATGGAGTGGCACGCCGGAGTCGCCGGCAACGCGTACGTGTGGCGGACCGACAACGGCCTGAAGGTGCTGAACCCGGGCTGGGTGTCTGTCGTGCTGGGCAGCGCGTCGGAGCCGTCCGATCCCGCGGACGCGATCGACGCGGAGATCGTCGGCTACCTGTTCCACCCTGGAGGCCTCAGCTCCGGCAAGCAGCCTCGCACGCTTCTGCCGGCGGAGGTTGCCCATTGGGCGCCGCTTCCGGACCCCGAGACGCCCTCGGTAGGCATGTCATGGCTGACCCCGGCGGTCCAGGAGATGCAAGGGGACCAGGCCGCAACCGCGCACAAGCTGAAGTTCTTCGAGAACGGTGCGACGCCCAACATGGTCGTTAAGGGCATCCCGGCGATGAACGACGACGAGTTCAAGCGTCTCGTCAAGCTGATGGATGAGCAGTACTCCGGCGTGGCGAACGCCTACAAGACGCTCTACCTCGTCGCCGGCGCCGACGCCACAGTCGTCGGGTCCGACATGGCGCAGATGGCCTTCAAGGACACGCAGGGCGCAGGTGAGACGAGGATCGCGATGCTCGCCCGCGTCCCCACCGTCGTACTGCAGGCCTCTGAGGGGCTGCAAGGGTCGGCGCTCAACGCGGGGAACTTCGGGCAAGCGCGGCGGCTGTTCTCCGACTCGTGGCTCTACCCGACATTGCAGTCCGTCGCCGCCACGCTCGGAGGGATCGTCACCGTGCCGGGCGGCGCGGACCTCTGGTTCGACACGGGCGATATGCCCTTCGTCCGGGAGGACGCCTCCGACCTCGCTGACATCCAGCAGAAGCAGGCCGCCACGGTGAAGACCCTCGTCGACGCCGGCTACAGCCCAGAGTCCGCCGTGAACGCCGTGCAGGCCAACGACTTCAGCCAGCTGCAGCACACCGGCCTCGTCTCCGTCCAACTGCAGAAGCCAGGCGCGACCGCCCCGACGACAGGAGAGCCCGATGCCTGAGGAGATCTCACCGCTGTGGTGTGTGCGCGAGCTGCGCTCGACCCCGCGGATTCGCGCCGCGGCCGGCGACGACCAGGCGCCGACGCTGTTCGGTCACTTCTCCGCCGTGAACGAGTGGTACGAGATCGATTCGATGTTCGAAGGCCACTTCCTTGAACGGACCGCGCCGGGCTTCCCGATCGTGGACGGCAACACCCAGATCCTGTTCAACCACGGCTTCGACGTCCTCGGCATTCAGGTCATCGCGGCGATCCGCTCGATCGACCCATCGACCACCGCCTACGAAGGCGACCTGTTCAGCGTGCCACAGCTGCTCATCGACGGGCTGCGCGCCGGCGTCTACGGGTCGTCCTTCCGATTCCAGGTCATCGAAGACAACTGGGACTACCAGCCCGACCCGTCCGACTACAACCCGACCGCGCTGCCCGAACGCACCATCGTGTCCGCCGCGGTCCCCGAGTTCGGACCCGTCACCTTCCCAGCCAACCCCGCCTCCGACAGCGGCGCGCGCAGCGCCACCGACCGTTTCTACGAGCAGCTGCTGCGCCACCGACCAGACCAGGTCGACGCGCTCGCCGCGCGTTCCCTCGAACTTCGCAGCCCGTCCGGGCGATCCGACGCGCGACGCGCGGATGGTGGACAGCAGGGCAGCGAGACCGGCCAGCGGCCGGACCCCTCATCCCAAGCGCGCGACCGCGCGCTTCGCCTGAACGGAGTGATCAAGTGAGAGCCTTGCTGCTCTGCGCGAGCCTGCTGCTCGCGCTCACGGTCGTCGGCAGCTACCTGTCGACGATGGCGCGCACCTCGCGCGCGTTCCCCGCACTTCCCGGCCGGCTCACCTTGCTGCGGGTCGGCCTGACCGGCAACCAGCTCGGCGACGTCCTGCTGAACATCCCCGACGAGCTGCGCGGCAAGACCGTCGCGCAGCTCGTCGAGATCCGGGACTACCTCGGCGAGTGCCTGCGTTCGCTGCATCAGGCCGAGGACGGCTCGCTGCGCTCGCTCAACGACGACGAGAGCGCTTCCTTCAACGCCGGCCTCGAGCTGCGCAACGCTGCCGAAGAGCTCATCAAGCGGCACAACCAGATTGCCGGTCTGGCGAACACGCCGGCCGCGCTGCCTGGCGACGCTGGCGCTCGAGGAGGCGCCGCGCCGGGACTGATCGTGCGCAACGACCCGTACGACCTGGACGCGATCCGGTTCTCGCCGTTCGACACGCCGCAGCACCGCAGCGGCGTGATGCGCGACCACGCGCTGCGGGCCATCGAGGCGAAGGAGGTCAGCCTCACCGACGAGCAGCGTTCGCGCGTCGAGAAGCTGGTCCGCCGGCTGCCGGAGGTCGCCGAGCGGGTGCTCGTCACCGGATCGCCCGGCTACCGGGAGGCGTTCGCCGCCCTGTGGGACGCGGCGCTGCGCGGGCAGCAGGCGCTGCTAACCGCAGACCAGGCCCGGTTCCTGCAGCGCGCCGCATCGCTGACGAACAACGCCGGCGGCTACGCGGTGCCGTTCACGCTCGACCCGACCGTGATCCTCACCCAGGCGGGGTCGCTGAACCCCATCCGCCAGATCGGCACGGTGAAGATGATCTCCACCGACGTCTGGAAGGGCGTCACGTCGGCCGGGATCACCGTCTCCTGGGACGGGGAGGCCGGCGAGGTCAGCGACGACAGCCCGACGATCGGCCAGCCGAGCATCCAGACCTGGAAGGCGCAGGGCTTCGTTCCGTTCTCGATCGAGATCGGGCAGGACTGGGCCGGCTTCGAGGCCGAGATGCAGTCGGAGTTCCAGGCCGCGCGGGACGTCGCCGAAGCCGCCGCGTTCGCGCTCGGCGCCGGCGACGGGTCGCACCAGCCGGAGGGCATCGTCACGAAGCTCGCCGGCGGGTCCAGCCAGGTGAGCTCGGCCACCACGGACACGTTCGCCATCGCCGACGTGTACGCGACCTACGAGAAGCCCGCGGCCCGCTACCGCTCCAAGGGCTCCTGGCTGGCGAACATGTCGATCTACGACAAGGTCCGCCAGTTCGGCACCGCGAACAACTACCACGCGTTCTGGACGGCGCTCGGCGGCGGCCTGCCGTCGTTGCTGCTCGAGCGGCCCGTGTACGAGTCGCCCGACATGGACGGGTCGATCACGGCAGACGCCGAGAACTACGCGCTGGTGTTCGGCGACTTCAGCCAGTACGTGATCGTCGACCGGGTCGGCATGAACGTCGAGCTGGTGCCGCACCTGTTCGCCACGGCGAACAACCGGCCGTCCGGCCAGCGTGGGCTCTACGCGTGGTGGCGAGTCGGCGGCGGTTCGGTCAACGACGCCGCCTTCGCGCTGCTCGACGTCACCTGATAGGTCGACGCGACGCGTAGCGACCTCAGCCCCGACTGGACGACCTCCGGTCGGGGCTGAGGTCAGCCCACCTCCATTCCGCCGGAATATCCGGCGGCCACAACCCCTCGAAACGGAGCAAGCACATGGCGCGAGAGCTGCTGATCGCCACTGAAAGCTTCTGGATCGCCACCAAGGACGGCCGCGGCGAGCAGATCACCTCCGGCAGCCTGCACGCCGCTGACAGCGCCGTCGTGAAGGCCCACCGCGACAAGTTCAGGACCCCCGAGGACCTCGCCGTCTCGCCCGCGACGCCAACCTTCGGCCCGACCGAGCAGGCGACCGCGGCACCCGGTGAGAAGCGCCGAGGCCCTCGCCGCGGCACCAAGCCGGCCATCCATGCCGGCCCGACCGAGCAGGCGACCGCGGCACCCGCCGGCGACGGCCAGGATTGACGCGCGTTGCCCGTCATCACCATCACCCAGCTCAAGGCGCATCTCGGTCTCACTGACAGCGTCGACGACGCGACGCTGACCGTCGCGGTCAACGCAGCGAACGCCGCCATCGTCGCCTACTGCGGCCGCTCGTTCGACAAGACCAACCGCGGCGAAGAGACCACCCGCCTGTTCGAGGTGTGCGACCCCTACGTCGTCGACGTCGATGACATCTGGGACACCACCAACCTTGCCGTCAAGACCGACAGTGGCGGGGAAGGTGTCTACGACGTCACCTGGGGCAGCGCCGACTACCAGCTCGAGCCGCTCAACGGCCTCGTCACCGGCATCAGCGTCCCCTTCTACCGGCTGCGGGCCGTGCTCGGTAGGACCTTCCCTGTCCTCGGCGGCAGCCACCGTCCGGCACTGCAACTCACCGCCGCGTGGGGATGGGCGTCGGTCCCAGACATGGTCACCGACGCCGCGCTGATCAAGGCCGCACGGCTGTTCAAGCGCAAGGACTCCCCGGAAGGTGTCCTCGGCGGCTACGCCGACACCGGCGCCGTCCGGATCTCCCAGTACGAGGACCCGGACGTCTGCTCGTTGCTCGCGCCCTACCGCAAGGGCACTGTCGCCATGCCGATCGGGAGATGAGATGGGCGTCTACGTCAGGCGAGGCCTCAAGCGCCCTCTCGTCGACCCGCGCCATGGCGGCAAGATCGTGCCGCGCCCCGACCGCGAGTACGACGAGAACGACCCGCTGGTCCTCGCGCATCCTCGCTGCTTCGCGCCCCGACCGGTCAAGAAGCCCCGAGGCAAGTAGGTGGCGCTCGACCTAGTCGCGATCCGCGCCGCGCTGCAGGCCGCGATCGGGACCATCGACGGGATGCGCGTCTACCCGACGATCCCCGAAAAACCGGAGTTCCCGGCCGCCGTAGTGGCGCTCAGCCCCGACGAGACCGTCAACTACAACGTCGCGATGCAAAGGGGCCTCGCGGAAGCGAACTTCGAGGTTGTGCTGCTTGTCCCGCTCGCCAAAGGGTTCGACCGTGCGCAGAAACAGATCGACGGGTACCTGTCCGCCGGTACCGGCCAGACCAGCAGCGTGATCGACGCACTCGAGGCCGACAAGACCCTCGACGGAGCGGTGTCGCACTGCTACGTCTCCGCCGCGACCGGCTACGGCACCACCCAACCCGACAACTGCCCGGCGTGCGCGACCGCCCGGCTCACCGTCGTCGTCCGCAACCCGAGGAGCTAGCCGATGGGCGCCTTCGTTCTCACCGACTGCACCGTCTTCGTCGGCGGCTACGACCTGTCCTCGGACTCGAACAAGCTCACGGTCGCGCTCACCGCCGACGAGCTCGACGCCACCCCCTTCAAGGCCGGCGGCTATCACAAGCGTCTCGCCGGGCTGAAGTCCGGCCAGATCGACCACGAAGGGTTCGTCTCCTACCCAGACGAAGACGGCACCCTGTGGTCGGACATCTCCGCTGAGCGGCTCGTCACGGTCTGCCCGACCGGCGTCGAAGGTGACGTCGCCTACTTCATGAACGCGCGGCGCCTCGCCTATACGCCCGTCGACGCGACAGTCGGAGAGATCGCGAACTTCCAGGGCTCCGCGTCGTCATCGGACGGCGTCGGCGTCGCCCGAGGCCGGCTGATCCTGCCGCCAACCCGGGTGACGGGCATCGCCTCCGCGATCAGCCCGATCATGCAGCTCGGCGCGATCGAAACCGGCCAGAAGCTGTACGTCGCGGTGCACTGCTTCAGCGCCGCCGGCAGCTCCGCGGCCGTCACGGTCAAATCCGCCGCGACCATCGGCTTCACGGGCGCCACCGTCCGCTGGACCAGCGACGCGATCACCGCGCCCGGCGGCGTGTTCGCCGCAGTCGATCTCGGCGCGATCACCGACACCTACTGGGAAGCCCGCGTCGACGCTGGCGCCGACTTCGAGGTCGCCGTCGCCCTCGCCATCCAGTAGCAGCTCGCACGCACCCGGGCG
Source organism: Mycobacteriales bacterium (assembly GCA_035550055.1). Taxonomy (NCBI): domain Bacteria; kingdom Bacillati; phylum Actinomycetota; class Actinomycetes; order Mycobacteriales; species Mycobacteriales bacterium. The sequence continues at coordinate 11,483 of DASZRO010000083.1, forward strand.
TCACGCCCAACCTCACCGGATCCCGAACAAGGAGAACCCGTCATGGGCGCTTTCGTCTGCCTCGACTTCACCGTCACCGTCGGCGACGTCGACCTGTCCGACCACATCTCGAAGGTGACGATCGCCGCCACCGTCGACGAGGTCGACTCCACCGCCTTCACCGAGGACTGGCACTCGCGCCTCGGGGGCCTCAAGGACTGGAGCGTCCAGATCGACTTCAACCAGGACTTCTCCGCCGACGAGGTCGACGCCACCCTCTGGCCGCTGTTCGGCACCCTCGCCGCGATCACCGCCAAGCCCTTCGCAGGGTCGGTGTCCGCGACGAACCCGCAGTACTCCGGCAACGCGCTCATCTCCCAGCACAACCCGCTCGACGGGCAGGTCGGCGACCTGGCGAAGAACTCCGTCACCTGGCCGGGGTCGGGCGCGCTCGCGCGTGCAACGGCTTAGCGTCGAGGTCGAAGGCCTCAAGCAGCTCGCGGCCGACATTCGCCGCGGCCGCGACACCGACCTTCCGAAGAAGGTCAAGGCGGCGAACAAGTCCATCGCCGCCCGCGTCGTTGAGAAGGCGATGCCCAACGTGCCGCGGCTTTCCGGCGCGCTCGCCGGATCCGTGAAGGCCCTCGCCACCGTCACCTCCGCAAGCGTGAAGGCCGGCACACCCTCACGCGTCCCGTATGCCGGCGTCATCCATTGGGGATGGCGGGCGCACGGCATCACCTCCCGACCCTTCCTCACCGACGCCGCGGCGTCCGTCGAGGCCTCGGTGACGGCCGACTACGAGCAGGCGCTGCAGGCCGTCATCGACGAGATCAGCGCCGAATAAGGAGCTTCGTTCATGGCACCCAAGCAACCCAAGGCGGCGAGCACCGCGCCCTCGTCGAGCATCACGTTCAACCCCAACGACCTCTCGGTCAACGACCTGGTCGACTTCGAGGAAGCCACCGGCAAAGACCTCTTCGAGGTGCTGCCCACCGACGCGAAGGCCGTCGAGGACTGGCGGCCGTCCGCGAAAGTGATGCGCGCCCTGCTGTGGATCGCCCGCCGGCGTGAGCAGCCGGGCCTCACGCTGCTCGAGGCCGGCGACCTGACCATCGAGGAGTTCGTCCTCGACTTCGGCGGCGATGAGCCGCGCCCTACCGGCGGCGCTGGCTCGACCAGCTAGCGCCCATCTGCTGCGTCTTCGGCTGGGACTTCGAGACGGCAATGCGCATGGACTTCCAGCAGCTCGCCGCGGCCGGCGAGTTCGCCGGCACGTACCTGAAGGCGGTGACCTCACATGGCTAAGGGCACTGTCGTCGTCAAGTTCCTCGGCGACGCCTCCCAGCTGAACCGGACGATGACGGGCGTCGAGAAGGGCACCGGGAAGCTCGGCGCCGGCCTCAAGGTCGCTGCTGCGGCCGTCGTGGGTGGGTTCGGCTACGCGCTCAAGGGCGGCCTCGACCAGTTGGAAAGCTTCGGCAAGGGCCAGGCGCTTCTCACCCAAGGCCTCAAGTCCACCCGCGACGCCTCTGGCGAGACCGTCAAGGGGATGGAAGACCTCGCGGACAACATCCAGGACTACTCAGGACAGACCCGCGACTCGATCGTCAACACCGAGCAGCTGCTGCTCACCTTCCAGAACTTGCGCAACGGGATGGGCAAGGGCAACGACATCTTCACCCGCACCACCAAGCTCGCCGCCGACATGGCGGCCCGGTTCGGTGGTGACGCCTCCTCGCAGGCGGTCAAGCTCGGCAAGGCCCTCAACGACCCGGTCAAGGGCCTGTCGTCGCTGACCCGGGTCGGTGTGACGTTCACCGCCGCCCAGCAGAAGCAGATCAAGGCATTGGTCGCCGGCGGCAAGACGATGCAGGCGCAGAAAGTCATCCTCGGCGCGCTCGACCAGAAGTTCGCCGGCAGCGCCAAAGCGGTCGGCGACACCCTGCCCGGCAAGATCGCGAAGCTGAAGAACTCGTGGAACGACATGACCCGCCAGCTCGCCGCCGCGCTGCTGCCGGCACTGATCAAGGCCACCGACTGGCTCGAGAAGATCGGCAGCTGGGTGCAGAAGAACAAAGGCTGGCTCCTGCCGCTGGTCGCGGTCCTCGGCAGCTTCGCCGCCACCGTGTTGATCGTCACGAAAGCGATCGAGCTGTGGACCGCCGCGCAGGAGCTTCTCGACGCCGCGATGGACGCCAACCCGGTCGTACTGGTCATCGCGGCCGTGGTCGCGCTTGGCGTCGCCCTCGTCGTGGCCTACAAGAAGTCGCAGACCTTCCGTGACGTGGTCAACGGCGTCTTCAACGCCATCAAGACCGTGGTCGGTGACGTGGTGGGATTCATCACCAAGCACTGGAAGCTGATCGTTACCCTCTTCGCCGGGATCGTCGCCGGACCCATCGGGCTGGGCATCGCGTGGATGGTGACGCACCTCGGTGACGTGAAGTCCATCGCGTCGGCCGTAGCGAACTTCTTCACCGGACCCTTCCTTCACGGAATCGGCCTGTTCATCTCGACCTTCATCCAGGGGCTGAAAGATCTCGCAAACGTCGCCCTCGACGTCTTCGGCTGGATCGTTAAAGGTGGCTCGACGATGCTTGGCTGGGTGCCCATCATTGGGCCCAAGCTGAAGAAAGCCGCCGCGGACTTCGCCTTCTTCAAAGAAGAGGTAACGAACCAGCTCAGCCAGATCGCCACCAGCGCGTCCGCGCTGGGCACCAAAACGGGCAACAACTTCGGTAACGCCGCGGCGGCCGCTATCCACGCCAAGCTGCTCGCGGTCGCGATCTCGCTGCCTGAGATCGGCGGAGATCTCGACCTGAGGACCGGAGTCACCACCGCCCGCACACCAGGCGGAAAAGCCAAGGGAAGCTCAAGCGGAAGCGGCACCAGCACCTCGACCGGCACCACGTCATACGGCTGGAAACCCAACACCGCCCACACGACCATCAACGTCTACAACCCAGTGCCGGAGAAGGCCAGCGACACCGTCGCCCAGCGGTTGCGTGAGCTGGCCTACGTGCACGGCATGGCGTTCGCCTGATGGCAGACGGGCTGCTCGTCGACGGCAGTGACATCCAGTCGGCCGGCGCGCGCATCATCCAGGTCTGGGACGACCCGCTGGACACGCCGCAGAAGCGTGGGTCGAACATCACGATCCCGTACGCCGACGGCGAGCTGTATGTGCCGAAGAAGCCCCTCGCCGCCCGGGACTATTCCGTGGGAATGCTCATCGTCGGGGCCGACCTCGAAGGGTTGTACGCCGAGCTCGATGCGCTCAATGCACTGCTCCCCGACCTCACTGGCGACGACACGACCTGCACACTGACCGAACAGTGCGCCGGCCGGGCTGATGTCACCGCGCTCGCCGAGTACACCGGCGGTCTGTCACCGAGCATGCAGAACTACCGGATGGCGAAACTGACGTTGCGGTTCCGGATCCTCGGCGGGATCTTCACGTGACCCTGCTGCCCTGCCAGATCGTCGAGCTCCGCATCTACGACCGCGACGGCACGACGCTGCGCGGCACCTTCCGCGGCGCCGACGACACCGGTGTCACCGGACTGCAATGGTCTGACCTGCTCGGCACAGTCGGATCGTCGAGCCTCGCCGTGCCGCTCGTGCAGACCATCATGGCGAGCAGCCCGACCCTGCTCGACAATGCGATCGCGAAGATCGCCACCAACCTCGGCACCGACCCCGACGACCTCACGGAGATCTTCGGGTTCCTCTGCGAAGGCGGACAGTTCAGCCTCGTCGGCGACGAGGAAGACGCGGGCAAGCAACGCGGCCTGCAATGCCGCGGCCTGCTCGGTCTCTTCGATGACGCCATCATCTACCCGGAAGGCGGCTTCCGGGACGTCGCCGCCGACTCGCGCTACTTCGGCTGGATGTCCGCCGAGAACGCGCATTGGTTCGACGAAGACCAGTGGGACGGCACGATCCTCGGCACCGTCTGGAAAGACGTCACCTCCGACGCCGACCGGTACCGGCTCCCGAAGGGCTGGCCGGACCCCTACGCCAAATGGATCTGCGTCGAAGGTCGCAAACCCAAGCAGTACTTCCGGGCGAAGATCACCGTCGACGAAGCAACTCCCGTGCGCATGTACGCCTCAGCCGATGAGAACCTGCGGGTCTTCCTCGACTCGGAGCAGATCATCAAGCACAACGCGCGCGAGATGGGCTACACCGAGCTCAACCACTGGCGCGGCACCCTTTCCGCCGGCACCCACACCATCGGGATCCACTTCCTTCGCGTTGACGACTCGTTCTGGACGTTCAACGAAGGCTGGGACACCGACTTCACCGACCGCGGCATCTTCACCTGCTTCGCCATCGACGAGAAAGGCAACTACCACTCCCTGCTGCGCCACTCCAACGACACCCCCAACTGGCTCGGTGTCGGGATCGGATGGGACAGCAGGCCGCCGACGTGGCGCGCCGCTGGCATCGTCGGGATCCTGGTCGATGAGGCGATCGCCCGCGGCGTCCAGTCCATGTCGCGGATCAGCTTCGGTTTCGACGACACCGATGACACCGCCGGCAACGCCTGGCCTGACCTGACGGAGAAGTCCTGGCCGGTCGGCACCAAATACACGCAGGTGCTGACCGACCTCGGCGACGACGTCGACTGGGACCTCCTCCCGGATCTCACCCTCAACGCCTACAAGTCCCAAGGAAGCGAGAAAAGCGGCACGGTCGCGCTTCAGACCGGCGTGAACATCCTCGAGCTCACCGACACAGTCACCCCACCCAGCGCCACCACGATGCTCGCGCTTTCCGCCGAGAGATGGGTCGAAGTAGGGGACAAGGCCTCAGAGTCGGTCAACGATCGACGCGAAGGGTTCCTGCAGACCGGCGGATCAACCTCACGCCAGGAAGCGCGCCACCGAGCGCTCGTCGCCCTCGAAGGCACCGCAACCGAACAGCACGACTATTCCTGCCAGTTCGTCGCGGTCACCGGCTGCGTGCCCTACCAAGACTTCGGGAAAGGCGACTGGATCACCTGCCCGGACAAGACCGACACCCCCGTGTCAATGCGGGTCCTGTCGATCTCCGGCGAGACACCCGACGACGGGCCCATCCGCTGGACAGTCGAGCTACGCCCCAACGGCCTCCCGCTGACCATCACCGGCGGCGGAGGTGGCGACGGCGACACGGGCCCTCCTGTACCGATCGGCGGCATGGTCAGCGAAGGAGACCTGATGGTCGCGGCCGGCTGGACCGGCGGCGATGACCCGACCTCCTCACTCGGCCTCGAGTTCCAGAAAGCGGATGGCACCTGGGAGACCGTCGCCAGCTGGAGCAGCGCAACCGCAGGCACCTCGAGCGCGGGCAACGACCAGGTCGTCAAGCTGTGGACCTACGTCATCCCGAGCGGCGGGTCCACCGCCGTACGGCTGATCGGCACCGCCGGCGCCTCAGCGGTGATCCAACGCGCACAGACGGACACCGCTCTCAACGCTGGCCACGCAGTGAGCGCCGCCTGGGCGGAGGTGCTCGGCGGCGGCACGATCAGCGTCGGCGCGGCCGACTTCTACCTCGCCGCCGCGTGGGACCTCGGCACCGACGACAGCGACGTCAGCCTCGGACCGCCCGCCATGTTCCTCGTCGGATGCGACGACAGCGAAACCGCGTCGTACGGCGCCACGCATTACGTGAGCGGTCTGCTCGTCGGGCTGAACACATGACCCGGCCGCGCCCGACCTTCACCCAACGGGTCATCACAGCGCTCGCCTCGATGATCCCGGGCACAGTCGGCGGGAAGGTCAGCAACGCCTCACCGCTGGCGTACGGCGAATCGACCGTCGAAGCGCTCAGCATCGGCTCGACCGCCACCACAGTCGCTGCCACCACAGAGGCGCAGTGGTACCTCGACCGGTTCAGCCTCGCCGCGGACGGCGCGCAGACCCTCGATCTCACCCACGCGCCGGTCGATGAGTCGTGGAACGTCTACCTCAACGGCGTCGAGCAGGACGAGGCGAACGACTACACCGTCGACGTTGACGCCGCGACCATCTCGCTTGAGACAGCGATGAAGCCACTCACCGGCGACGTCGTCGACGTCCGCTACAGCTACACCGACAAGATCCCCAACGACACCGAGACGGGGTGAGCGATGCGCCCCCGCCTCTCCCAGCTCGCCCAGACCGGCGCCACCGACAAGCAGGCCGCCGTCTGGGACAACGCTTCCGGACTGTGGCTTCCGAAATCGGTCGTCAACAGCCTCAACGGGCTCACCGGCGACCAGAAGGCCTACACCACCGTCGACGACGAAGGAACCGCGCTCACCCAACGACCAACGATCAACTTCGTCGGCGCCGGCGTCACCGCGACCGACGACGCCGCCAACAACAAGACCATCGTCACCATCCCCGGAGGCGGCGGCGGATCCAGCGCCACCCTCGCCGCCCCGCTCATCGGCGACAGGTGCGTCGCCGCGGCCACGACCATCACGCTGAGCTCCCAGCTCTACGCCAAGTGGATCCTCGTCCCGTTCGCCGTCACCATCAGCAAGGCGCGCGTCTACTTCGCGGCCGCGGCCGGGCACGTCACCGCCTCCCTCTACGACAACACGGGCGCGCAGATCGCCACATCAGGCAGCGTCGCCGTCACCGGCACCCCTGCCAACGTGGACCTCACCCTTACCGGCTCGCTCTCACTTGCCGCCGGCTGCTACATCCTCGCCTTCGGGCTCGACACGACCGCGAAGGCCGGCTGCTCAATGGCGCGCTCCGCAGACGCCGGCCTCGGCGGTGTCCTGGTGAGCAACACCTACCCGCCGCCGAACCCCATCGGATCGCTGACGATGAACGAGCAGACCTCCGGCCTGTTCCCCGCCGTGATGCTCTGGTAGCCGGCGAATGCACCCCTTCGACGTCGTCGCCTGCTGCGTCACCGCCCTAACCGGCATGACCGCCGCATGGGAAGCATGGCTGTCGCCACGCGCCGCACGCCGCCGGCGCGACCAAGAGCAACACAGACAGTTCCTGGCCGACTGGAACGGCAACCCGGAACGTCGAGGCGCCGCCGGCGAGCTCATCGCCCCCGCGCAGCCCGGCGTCATGGAACGCCTCGCCGCCGTCGAAATGAAACTGTCCGCCCCGATCCTCAACGGCCGCGGTGACAACCTCCTCGACACCGTCGAACGGCTCGACCAGTCACAACGCCTCCACGGCAAACGACTCTTGCGGGTCGAACGCGCAGTCAAACGGATGGACCAGCGCATCGAGGACCGATTCGCCGAACAGGTCGCCGTCATCGCCGACGTCGCGCTCGACTCACCTGCGCCGCGCCGGCGCTGACCGCTCCCCCATCGATCAAGGAGCCCACTCCGATGGCCAAAAGCATCACCTCGTTCGTGACGTCCTGCCTTGCCGACGCCGGCTACGCCGAGCAGCCCCTCGGCAGCAACAACACGAAGTTCGGCGTCGAGTTCGGATGGAACAAGGTCGCCTGGTGCGCGATCTACGGCTGGTGCAAGTACAAGGCCGCCGGCGTCACCCTGCCCATCAAGTCAGCTTCATGCGTCGCGATCTACGACTACTGCGCCGCCCACGACCTCCATTACCCGGGCCGGCGGTGCGTGATCGGCGACTCGGTGATCCGCGGCTGGCAGGGCATCGCCCGCACGGCCGCCGGCTTCGACCCGGAGCAGACCCACTTCCAAGAGGTCCTCGAGACGAAGACCGAGAACGGCGTCAAGTACCTCGGCCTGTGGGGCGGCAACCAGGGAGCCGGCTACGTCGGCCCCTCCGTCGAATGGGTCAAGGCTGACGACCCGACGATCCTCGGCGGCCTCGCCTTCCACACCCTGTTCGCCGCGGCCGCACCGACGACGCCGCCGGTGCACGACAAGGGGGCGGACGCCAAGACGATGCCGGCCGCGAAGTCCCACCCTCACGCGCTTTCCCCGAAGGACTCAGCCGCCGTCGCGCAGCTCGCCCAGACGCTGCCCAAACGCCGCCGCCCGCTCACCGCGAAGGCGCGAACCCGGCTCAGGCTCCTGCGGTCCCAGATCACCCAGACGCTGACCGGAGCAGCGAAATGATCGCCGCCCTCACCAAACTCCTCGTCCGCGAAGAACCCGTCATCGCCGTCAAGGCCGCGACCGTGCTCACCAACGTCGCATTCAACGCCGCGACGCACTACGGTCTGCACCTCGACGCCCAGACCCAGACCTGGGTCTCCTCGAGCGCGCTCGCGGTCACCTCGGCCGCAGCCGCATGGCTGCTGCGCCACCTCGTGACACCCGCTTCGAGGAACCCGCGACGCCGGCACGCATGAACGGCTCCGAGCTGCGCGCCGCGATCGACGCGGAGATCACGTGCGTGCGCGAGCAGCTCGTCACCGCCGAGGACAGCGGCCTCGACGGCCTCACGCTGCGTCGATGGATCCGCTGCCTTCAGTTCCTGCGCGAACAGATCCCGGCGAAGCGCGACGACCCGGATATTCCCGCGGAATGAGCGACCTCAGCCGGCGCGACGTCGACCTGCTGCTCTTCGAGGCCCACACCGCCGGTATGAACAGCCAGTGGAAGGCCGACGTTGTCCGCGACCTGTTCGACCTGTCCGCGACCAGCTACGCGCAGCTCCTCCTGGCGGCCGCGCGGCACCCGCAAGCCGTCAAGCTCGCCCCGGCCGTCGTACGACGACTGAGGGCCATCACCAGCAGCCCCGGCAGGCATAGCGCCGTCATCGGCGGCCGCCGACCTCAACGGGCAAAACCAATCGCCCGGCGGTAGCCGCCGCCACGACCATGCGCCCCCGTTCCGGCCTACTTCTCCGAGGCCGGAACGGGGGCGTTCTTCCATGTTCCGGGACAGTGGCTCAGGTCTGCCACTTCATCCCGCAGTTGGCGCAGCGCATCACGTTCACCCATTCCTTGCGGGAGAGTCCGGTCGCGAGCATCGACACGCCAAGGGTCAGGACAGCGCCGGCTGCCTTGCCTCCGCTGATGCCCTTCTTCTGCCTGATCCGTCTCACTGACACGCGACCGGCGGTCTGGCAATGCGGGCAAACCAGCGCGGCACGCTGCGCCTTGCGAGCCTCGGCCCGACCCTTGAGCGACCGATCCACGGTCCCATTCGCGGCGGGGACGATGTCCACGGGCGCGACGGGGTTCGGCAGCGCAGGCGGCGTGACTTGTTTCGGACTGGTGTGAGAGGTCCACGCCGAACCGTCCCAATAGCGCAGCTGGGGGAAACCGTCAGGGTCGTCGTACCAGCCAGCCGGGGGTAGTGGAGGCTGCGCCACCTTCGATCACCCGATCCTTCCGCCGCGGAACGATACGCCGCTCGCGGCCGAAAGCAACTCCGCTACGCCGCGCGGCTGAGCATCGCGATCGCGTCGGTCATCTGCTCGAGCGACACCAGTGTGTAGACCTCCGTCGTCGACAGTCGCGCGTGGCGGAGTAGCTCCTGGACAACACGAAGGTTCGCGCCGCGCGCGAGCAGCTCGGTCGCGAAGGTGTGGCGGAGCCGGTGAACGCTTCCCGGCACGCCGGCGCGGCGGAACACGTCGCCGATGATGATCGACACCGAGTTACCGGTGACGTGATCATGGCCACTCGCCCGCGTCGACGGGAACCAGTACGCGTCGACTGGCATCCGTTCGGCGAGCTCCGCGATCACCGGGTGCAGCGGCAGGTCACACTCGACATCACCCTTGCCGCGGACCTGAATGGTCCCGGCGACCCGGTTCACCTGCCGGCCGTGGAACTTCGCGATCTCATGAGCGCGCAGCCCCTCGTAGTTCGCGAGCAGCATCATCGCTCTGGTCCGGGCGTGCATCCGCACCGAGTAGACGGCGATCTTCTCGGCCGGCGACAACGGCTTCGGTTTCGTGCGCCGCGCCTTCGGGCCTTTGATCTTGCCGGTCGGGTCATCGTCGCGGTAGCCGTTCATCACCAGCCACGCGAACCAAGCGCGCAGCTGGCCGTAGTAAGTCGCGATGCTCGAAGCCTTGATCGGCTGCCCCCAACGGGCCCGTGCGCGGACCGCGGTCAGATAGTCGAGGACATCTTCAGTTGTCGCGTGACGCGGATCCACCCCGAGCAGCTCGGCGAACTCACGCACCCGGTTGCAGCGTTCCTGGACGGTGCGCGGTGACAGTCCCTCGGCGCCGTGCTGCCACCGCGCCCATTCCTCGATCCCCCCGTGCGATCGATCCATGATCATCACTATCGGAGCGACCGGACCGCGGTTGAGCGACACGATGCGGCCGTGGCCGAGGCCGGTCACGCCGCGGCGAGACGCAGCCCACCGAAAGCGCCAACATACGGATCAGAAGGTTGGGGGTTCGAGTCCCTCCGAGCGCGCAAAATCCTACGTCGAGCCCATCGTTCTTGGTCTTTCAAGGCCCCCTGAGTGACCAAAAAGGTTGGGCTCGACGGGGCGGGGTCGTGCGGCGGTCCTGATCGGCACGGCCGTTTTCGGACCTTGGCACAAACCGGCCGCGGAGGACCGGGCTGCACGATGGCCTGATCCGGGCGACCATCCCGGAGCTGACGGCCGGGAGAGCCCATGACGCTGGACCAGCAACACTGGGTCGACCGGCTCGCCGCCCTCGCCGAGCGCCACGACGTCCCGGGCGCGAGCCTCGTGATCCTGTCCGGCGACGAGGTCACGACGGCGGCGTACGGCGTGCTGAACCGCCGGACCGCGGTGACGGCGACGCCCGACTCGCTGTTCCAGATCGGCTCCATCACGAAGGTGTTCACCGCGACCCTCGTCATGCAGCTCGTCGACGACGGCCTGCTCGACCTCGACGAGCCGATCGTCACCTACCTTCCGGCGTTCCGCGTCGCCGACGACGTGGTCACCAAGCAGGTCTCCACTCGCCACCTGCTCGCCCACACATCGGGGATCGACGGCGACCTGTTCGTCAGCACTGGCCGCGGCGACGACTGCATCGAGAAGTACGTCGAGGCGTGCGTCGCGCTGCGCCAGACGCATCCGATCGGCGCCACGATGTCGTACTGCAACTCCGGCTACGTCGTGCTCGGCCGACTGGTCGAGGTGCTGCGCGGCCAGCCGTGGCATCACGTGCTGCGCGAGCGGCTGACCGCTCCGCTGGGCCTGACGACCCCGACCGTCCTCGCGGAAGAGGCGATCCTGCATCGCGCCGCCGTCGGCCACATCGGCCCGGCTGGCCGGCTCGACGTCGTACCGGTCTGGGACCTACCGCGCGCCACCTCACCGGCGGGCGGGCTCAACGCAACCGCCGCGGACGTGATCGAGTTCGTGAGGCTGCACCTGCGCGACGGCCTCGCCGCAGACGGCACCCGCATCCTGTCCGCCGCTAGTGCGGCTGCGATGCGGCAGCCGCAGGTCGAGGTGCCCAACCCCTACGACCTGGGCTCGCACTGGGGCCTGGGCTGGATCCTCACGACCTGGGACGGGCGCAGCGTCTACGGCCACGACGGCTCGACGCTCGGCCAGGGCGCGTTGCTGCGGGTGTGCCCGGACGCCGGCGTCGCCGTGTGTCTGACTGCCAACGGCGGCCGGGTGCGCGACCTCTACCACGACCTGTTCCCGGAGATCTTCGCCGAGACGGGGGTGCAGATGCCGCCTCGGCTCGAGCCGGCCTCACCGCCGCCGGACCTCGACCTTCAGACGTACGCCGGTTCCTTCGCCCGCGAGGGTTATCAGGTCTCGGTCGAGCCGAAGGACGATCGGCTGATCATCCACACGAAGGTGACCGGATCGCTCGAAGCGGCCCTCGCCGGCCAGCAGCAGCCACCCTTCGAGGCCTTCCCGGTAATGCCGGGCGTGTTCGCGATGAAGCAGCCGGAGTCGACCTCCTGGCTCGCCGCGGTCTTCTACCGCGGCGGCGACGGCTCGGACTACCTCCACATCGGCGCGCGAGCGAACCCCCGCCTGGGAACGGACGGCTAGTCGATGCGACACGCCGGGACGGTACGTCGAGCGAGCGGGTTGCGCCGGGCGCTGCCGGCGCTGCCGGCGCTGCTGCTGTGCGCCGCGACCGCCTGCGGTACGACGCTGCAGGTGGCGCCCGGCCGCGTCGGGCCGTCGACCGGCGCCGCGTCGGAGCAAGGGTTGTCACTGCCGCCGACCGTCGCCGCGCCCGCCGCGACGACCTCGTCACAGAGCGCGGCCACCGGTTCACGTGGGTCGGTGGCGCCGGGCGGCGGCGAACTGACGGCGCCAACCTCGGCGACCACGTCGGCACAGGCGTCGACGCCCGGCGCGCCGTCGAGGACCTCGGGCTCGACCGGGCCGACCGTCTCGTCGGGCCCGGCCGCCGGCTCACCCGTCACGATCGGCTTCTTCGTCGCCAAGGACCTCGGGCAAGCCTTCAAGAGCCTGGGTTACTCGGGCCTGTCCACGGGTGACGGCGCCCAAGAGGTCCGCGCCGCGGTCAAGCTCGTCAACTCGATGGGCGGCCTGGCCGGGCACCCGATCAAGCCGGTGATCGTCGAGACCAGCGTGAGCACCAGCGGGGTGAGCGACACCACCTTCCAGCAGACGTGCTCGACCTGGTTCGACGACAACCACGCGACCGCCGCCGTCACGGTGGAGTACTCGACCATCCTCGGCAGCTGCGCCCAGCAGCACCAGGCTCCGCTCATCTACGCATCACTCAGCGACTCGCTGTCCCAGCCCATGCTGCATACGGCCGGCACAACGGTCATCACGGACATGCCGACCATCGAGGTCGACGCGGCTGCGCTCACCGACTCGTTGCTGCACCACGGCTTCTTCAGCGGGTCGGGGCTCATTGGCAAGCCGGTGATCGGGCTGGTGACGAGCGACGAGCCGGCGTACGCCGACGCGAAGGCCATCGTCACCAAGCATCTGACGGCAGCCGGCCTTAGTCTCAAGGACACGTTCGCGATGCCTCAGGCCGGTGACGTCACCGCCGCAGTGGCCGCCGGCGAGTCGGCCGCCTTGCGATTCAAGGCGGACGGGATCAACCGGGTCATCTTCGTGTCGGGCAGCTTCGGGGCGTCGTGGTTCGGCGTCGCCGCGAGGCTGGACGCCTACTACCCGCGACTGGGCTGGGGCAGCATGGAGGAGCCGTCGCTGGAGCCGCAGGTGATGAGCGCGCAACAGCTTCAGGGCGCCGCGGGAATCGGCTGGGACCCGACCCTCGACACCACGCCGCAGTACCAGCCGACTCTCGGCACCCACGGCGCCGCGTGCGCGAAGGCGCTACACGACGACGGGATCGACATGAGCGTCGCTGCCACCCGCGTCGTGGCGCTCCCGGTCTGCGACGCGACTCTGCTGCTCGCCGCGGGAGCCGCTTCGGGCGGGATCACCGGCCCGGACCTGCTCAGCGGGATCGAAGGACTCGGTACGTCGTACTCGAGCGTGATGAACTTCGCGACCGACTTCCGCAGCCGCGCGGCGACCGCAGCCGCCCGCCCGATCGCCTACAGCTCAGGGTGCGGCTGCTTTCGGTACGCCGGGCCCACCGAGCCGCTGAAGTAGACGCCTCGCCGGCTCAGTCGCCGAGGATGTTGTCGAGGTTGGTGCGGACCAGCTTGGCCACCTTGTCGTCGTCCTCGTCGCGGAACGCGTCCCCGAACAGGAACATCGTGCCGAAGACCGCACCGACGGAAGCGGCCATCTTCACCCGGTCGCGAAGTGAGATCGCCTGATCCGCGAGCACCTTGCGGAACATGTCCTGGATGTCGTCGTGCTCGGCCTCGTGGTCTTCACGGTGCAGCTTCTCGAAGGCCGCTTGGTTGCGCTCGTGCAGCAGGAAGATCTTGCGCTGGTTGAGCATCTCGGCGAGGAGCGCGTCGAGCAGCGACCGCCACCTCGCCGCCGTCACCTTGCCGCCACCGGAGAGCTGGGCGAGGGCGGTACGTCCGAGCGCGTGAAGGCGCATGTGCAGCGCCATCAGGATGTCGTCCTTGGACTCGAAGTGGTAGTACAGCGCCGCCTTCGTCACTCCGAGCTGCTCTGCGATCTCGCGAAGCGAGGTCCCGTCGTACCCGTTCGCGATGAACAGGTCGAGCGCGACGTCGAGGATGCGCTCGCGCATCGACGGCTCGGCGGAGGACCTCTCGGTGACCATCGCCGCCAATCCTACTTGACGACCGGTTAGTAAGTTGCTTACCGTGCGGTCAGTAAGTAGCCAAGTCCTGAGCGGAGCGCGACATGAGTGACGCAGTCATCGAGGCGGAACACCTCGCCAAGCGTTACGGCGAGACCCAGGCCCTCGCCGGGGTGAGCTTCGCCGTGCCGGCGGGCACCGTGCTCGGCCTGCTCGGCCCCAACGGCGCGGGCAAGACCACCGCCGTCCGAATCCTCACCACGCTGGCGCTGCCGGACTCAGGCGCGGCGCGGGTCGACGGCATCGATGTCGCTTCCAACCCGGGCGAGGTACGCCGGCGGATCGGGGTCGCCGCTCAGGACGCGACGCTCGACGGCCTGCTGACCGGGCGGCAGAACCTCGCGCTCGTCGGGGAGCTGTGCGGTCTGGGCCGTGCCGCGTCCAAAGCGCGAGCGAGTGAGCTGCTCGAGGAGTTCGACCTGACCCACGCCGCAGACCGCGTGGTGAAGGGCTACTCGGGGGGCATGCGCCGCCGCCTCGACCTCGCCGCCAGCATGCTGACCCGACCACCCATCCTGTTCCTCGACGAGCCGACGACCGGACTCGATCCGACCAGCCGCGTCCGGGTGTGGGAGTCGATCCGGTCGCTGATCGCACAAGGGGTGACCTTGCTGCTGACGACGCAGTACCTCGACGAAGCCGACGCGCTCGCCGACCAGATCGTGGTGGTCGACCACGGCAGGGTCATCGCCGACGGCACACCGGAAGAGCTCAAGCGGCAGAGCCGCAACGCGCGGCTCGAGGTCACGCTGACCGAGTCGCATCACGACGCGGCTGCGGTGATCGAGTCACTGGTCGCGGGACGGGTGACGGTCGGCGACGACGGCCGGACCCTCAGCGCAGGGGTCGACGCCGGGCCGGGCCTGGCCACCGAAGTGGTGCGAGCCCTCGATCAGGCCGGCATCCGGGTCGACGACATCGCCGTACGCCAGCCGTCACTCGACGACGTGTTCTTCGCCCTCACCGGCGAACACGTCGCGACGGCCGACGACGTGGAACTGGAAGAGGTGGCCTCATGAGCGCGACCATCGCGCCGACGGCAGTGCGAGCGGGCACGGCGACGCGCCGCGTCAGCGACGTGTGGGCCATGACCCGCCGCAACCTGATCCACATCTCGCGCGAGCCGATGCAGCTGTCCGACGCGACGATCCAGCCGGTGCTGTTCACCGTCCTGTTCGTCTACGTGTTCGGCGGCGGCATCCCGATCCCGGGCGGCGCGAGCTACAAGGACTTCGCGCTGGCCGGTCTGCTGTCGCTGAACCTCACGACCTCCAGCATGGGTACGGCGGTCGGGCTCAGCACCGACCTGCACGAGGGGATCGTCGACCGCTTCCGCACGTTGCCGATGTGGCGCTCGGCGGTGCTGGTCGGACGCTCGATCGCCGACGTCATGACCGCGGCGCTGTGCGCGGTGATCGTCGCGCTCACCGGCCTCGCGGTCGGCTGGCGCGCCCACGCGAGTGTGCTGTCGGTCATCGGCGGCTTCCTCGTAGCGCTGTTGTTCGCGTACTCGCTGTCGTGGGTGGCGGCGTGCGTCGGCATCAACAGCAGCAGCCCGGAGGGTGCCGCGTCGTTCGGGTTCATCGTGCTGTTCCCGCTGTCGTTCGTGTCCAACGCAATGGTGCCGACCCAGCACATGCCGGGTTGGCTACAGGACGTCGCGAACTGGAACCCGGTCAGCGCTGTCACGGCGGCGATCCGTGACCTGTGGGGCAACGCCAACCCGTCGGCATCGATTCACGCCTGGCCGATGCAGCATCCGGTGGCCGCGGCGCTGTTGTGGTCCGGAGCGATCCTCGCGGTGGCCGCGCCGTTGGCGGCGTACTTCTTCCGCCGCCGCACCACGGAGTAGCCGCACCACGGAGTAGCCGCACCACGGAGTAGCCGCACCACGGAGTAGCCGCACCACGGAGTAAAGGTGTCCGGGTCAGGTCGCCGAAGTCCTGACCATGATCGAGCGGATGCGCGGTGACGCCGCGCTGTCGTCAGGGGGCAAGTACGTCGCGGCCGCGATCGCGGTCGCGCTGCTCGCTCATTACACCGATGGCCCGGCACAACAGCACCAGCACGTGCTGTACCTGTGGCTCGCGCTCGGCGTCGTGTCGGCGCTTTTGGTGCCGATGTACCCGAAGATCGTCGCGGCCGCGCCGGCGCTCGACATCCCGACGTTGGTGCTCATCGCCGGTCTCGACCTCGCGGCCGTGTTCGCCGTCGTCGAACTGACCGGCGGGGTGAGCGGACCGTTCTGGGTCCTGATCATGGTCAACACAACCGCAGCCGCGGTGATCGCGCCGAACCTGCTCCTCGCCTTGGCCGCCGCGCTGTTCTACGTCGGCGCGCTGGTCGGCGCGACCGCGTGGGCACACACCCTGACTCACGCCGACGCCGGGCCTCTCGTGGTCGTGTCCGCCTGCCTGCCACTCGTCGCGTTGCTCGGCCAGGCCGTCGCGTCGCGGCTGGAGACGCAACGTGCGCAGTCCGACGCCGAGCGCGAAAGCCTCCAGCGGACGGTGGTCGAGCTGACCGCCGCGCTGGCGCAGGCGGCGCGGGGTGACCTGTCGGTGCGCGTCGGGTCCGATGAGGCGTCCGCGGAGATGCTCGGCCAGCTGGCGACCGCGTTCGAAGACACCCTGGGCAACCTGCGCGGACTCGTGGGCCAGATCCACACCGGCGGCGAGCAGATCGTCGCCTCGGCGCACCAGCTGCTCGCCAGCGCCGAGCAGCACGCGGCGTCGGCAACCGAGCAGTCCTCGGCCGTCACCGAGACGACCTCGACGATCGAAGAGCTGGCCGCGACGGCAGCGCAGATCGCCGAGACGTCGGAGTCAGTGGCGAGGTACGCCGCAGAGACATTGCGTCACGCGGAGGACGGCCGGGAGGCGGTCTCGGCGAGCGTCGCCGCGATGGACACCATCGCCGCGCGGGTGGAGCAGATCAGCGGCCGGGCGGGCTCGCTCGGCGAGAAGGGCATGGAGATCGGGCGCATCCTCGACGTCATCAACGACCTGGCCGACCAGACCAACCTGCTGGCGCTCAACGCGGCCATCGAGGCGGCGCGCGCCGGCGAGAACGGCCGCGGTTTCGCGGTCGTCGCCGCGGAGGTCCGCAAGCTCGCCGAGCGCGCGCAGCAGTCGACCGGGCAGATCTCCGCGATCGTCGCCGAGATTCGCGCCGAGACCTCGGCCACGATCCTCGCCAGCGAGGAGGGCGCGAAAGAGGTGCGGGTCGGCTCCGAGCTCGCCCGCGGCGTGGTCGACGCGCTCGAGCGGATCAGCGGAATGGTCGACGAGACCACGACGGCGGCGAAGGAGATCAGCGTCGCCACGCAGCAGCAGCGCAGCGCGTCGGAACAGGTCGTCGCGGCGATGACCCAGGTCTCCGACGTGTCGCGTCAGTACGCCGTCGGCTCGAAGCAGGCAGCTGCGGCTGCCGCTGAGCTCAACAACCTGGCCTCCCAGTTGCGCGGTTCGATCGCGCAGTTCCGCATCGCCTGACCCCT
The DNA here is from genome assembly GCA_035550055.1 of Mycobacteriales bacterium. Taxonomy (NCBI): domain Bacteria; kingdom Bacillati; phylum Actinomycetota; class Actinomycetes; order Mycobacteriales; species Mycobacteriales bacterium. Next base: position 29,051 of record DASZRO010000083.1, read on the forward strand.
GTCGCCTGACAGCCGACGCGGAGCAACGCGCGTTGGCAGCGGTTGTGCTGGTCATGTTTGGGATCGAATAGTCCGAAACGGCCATTGATTTCGGTCGTTTGGCGACGATCATTCGTATGACGGCCGCGTTGTAGCGGTTGTCATACGGAGGGGGCATGTCCTACGTCTGGCGCCGTTCGGCGCTGTCTTTGGTCACGCTCGGCGCGGTGTTGACCCTCGTCGGCGGCCTGGTCGTCGCTTTCACCGATGTGTCGGCGGTGGTGCCGTTCGTCCTGTCGATCGTGCTGGTGCTCGCGCAGTACGCGTTCGGCCCGACGATCATCGAGTGGCTGACACCGGCGTACGTCGTCGACCGCCTCCCCAACCGGGCGGCGTACGCGACGAACGAGCTGGTTTGTCAGGTGGTGGCGAAGCAGTGCCAGATCGCCGGAGTGCCGCTGGTGAAGCTCGGCATCATCGACGACGGCACACCGAACGCGTTCGCCTTCGGCCGCACGCAGCGCGATGCTCGGATCTGGGTGTCACGTGGGCTGCTCGAGCGCCTCGACGAGCGGGAGCTGTACGCCGTCATCGCCCACGAGGTCGGTCACGTGAAGAACCGCGACTTCATCGTGATGACGGTGGCCTCGATCATCCCGATCGTCTTGTACTACGTCTACATCCTCGGCCGCGGGCAGCGGGGTCAGGCACAGGCCGTCTCGTTTGCGGCGTACCTCGGCTATCTCCTGTCCCAGCTTGCGGTGCTCGCCCTCAGCCGCGCCCGGGAGCTCGGCGCCGACCACGCGTCCTGTGTGGCGACCGGTGACGGCGAGGCACTCGCGTCGGCGTTGGTGAAGATCGCGTACGGCATTGGTCAGGCGGACCGGCAGCGCCAGCAGCAGGTTCGTGCGCTGCTGTCGCAGAAGCGCCGCAAGGAGGCGCGGGCACTCGAACGACAGGGACACAAGTTCAAGGCCGTGCGCGCGCTGGGCATCGCGAACGACCACGTGGACGGCGCACTCGTCGACGCGATGGAGGGCGGCACCGCGCCGCAGGCCGCGCTGTCGGCGCTGAAGTGGGACGCGGTCAACCCGTGGGGCCGGTTCTCCGAGAAGCTCGCCACACACCCGCTGGTCGTGAACCGCATCGCCGCGCTCGAGCGGAGCGGGCTGCCCGGTGCACCCACCAGCTGGCACGCCGGCGACCTGCTGCACTCGCGCGGCCCCGAGGTGGACGCGGCGCGCGCCCGCTTCTGGTGGGAGCTGCCGCTGCGTTTCGCGGGGTTCGTCGCGCTCTTGGTGGCGATCGTCGTGGGTCTGGAGCACGGCCACGGTCAGCTCGGCGGCGAGATCGGCTTGCTCGCCGGCGCGCTGCTGGTGGCGCGGGCTCTGGTGCGGATCCCGACGACCGGATTCACCCAGGTCGACCAGGTCACGTCACTGCTCAACCGGATGGACGCCAGCCCGGTGACCGGCATTCCGGTGCGGATCCGCGGTCGGGTGCTCGGGCGGGCGATGCCGGGCTACGTGTTCTCCGCGGACGTCGTGGTCGCCGACCAGAGCGGCTACGTGCCCGTGCTGTACACGAACCAGCTGCCGTTCACCCGGACGTTCTTCGCGTTGTGCCGAGCGGGGCGCTTCGCCGACCAGGACGTCATGGTGACCGGCTGGTATCACCGCAGCACCAGCCCGTACGTCGAGCTGCGCCGGATCACGACCGCCGACGGCACGTCGTACAACAACTCGCAGTGGCTGGTCAGCTACAGCCTGTCGGTGCTGTGCCTGGCGGTCAGCGCGATCGTGGTGGTGGCGAGCTTCCTCAACTAACCCCCAGGCCCCCCGTCGTCGTACGTCGAGCCCAACCTTTTTGGTCTTTCACGGGGGGTTGAGGGACCAACTACGTTGGGCTCGACGTACGACGTAGGCAGTCGTAGAACGTGTGGATCACCAGGTTGCCGTACTCAGGCTTGTGCGCCATGGCGCTGCGGATGAACCCGCCGCTCACCCGCCGGACCGGGTCGGCGAACCCGACCTGGCCACCGGCGCCCAGACCGCCGACCGCTGTCGGAGTCGGGCCGAACCAGCGCGGACCCTTGGCCGGCGGGTCGTTGTAGAGGTAGCCGAGGGTGCGAGTCACCGCCGTCGTCTTCTCCAGCTTGCCGAGCTTGACCAGCCACCTGGGAGGCGAGTCGGTGATCGTCACGTCACCGGCGGTGATGACCGGCCGGCTCCACTTGCGCACCGACTCCTCGGAGACCAGGCGTTTGCCGTCGACCTCTCCGCCGAGGGCCAGGATTGAGAAGAACCGCGCCAACGCCGAGGCGGTCGCCAGACCGCTGCTCGACATGACCTCCGCGCGCAGGATCCCGCCGTGCTCCATCAGGTCCACCGCTTGTACGACGAGTGACGAGTCGCCGTTGCCGGCCATCGCCATGCCGGCGAGCGTCGTCGGGTCGGTCATCTTGGCCATGACTCGTGGCATCAGCTGACGTTGCGGGAAGTCCAGCTCGGCTGGATCGAAGTTCACGACCTTGGCGACGCGCGCCAGGTCGTCGTCGGTCGCCGCGATGTGGATGTCGAGCCCGAGCGGCTCGATGACCTCGCTGCGGAAGAACGAACCCGGACTGGTCCCGGTGATCCGGCGCACGATCTCTCCGGCCAGCCAGCCGAACGTCAGCGCGTGATAGCCGTGACGGCTGCCCGGTTGCCAGGCCGGCGGCTCTGCAGCGATCGCCGCCGCGATGGCCTCGTAGTCGTCCCACCCCTCGCCGTCGCCCTTCATCAGCCGCAGCTGTGGTGGCACCCGGATCGCACCGGCGGTGTGCGTCAGCACTTGGCGCACGGTGACGTCCTGCTTGCCCGCCGCCGCGAACTCCGGCCAGTACTTCGCGACCTTCGCGTCGAGGTCGAGCTCGCCGCGGTCGTCGAGCAGCTGGAGGTCGAAGGCCACGAACGACTTGGTGACCGACATCAGTACGGCGAGGGTGTCCGGCTGCCACGGCGTACCGGGCCGGGCGAATCCGGTTCGTACGTCGACCGCCAGCTCGCCGTCGACGTACGCCGCGAAAGCGGCCCCACCCGCTCCGACCAGCGGCGAGTTGACCAGCGCCTCACGAACCGGCTCGAAACCGGCGGCGACGTAGCCGTGGTCGCCGTCCCCCGCCGCGGTCATGCGAGCCTCCCTTGTGCGGTACCGATTGGGCCCTTACAGTACCGCGTGATCCGTGCTGGCGCAGCCGGCTCGTTGCGAGGGTGGTGGGCGGCGTGGTCGAGGTGATGGCGAGGGCCTCCGCCGTCCCCGCACCTCCTGACCTGATGGCCGGCAACAGCTACGGCGCTCGTCATCTGGAGATCCTCGACGGGCTCGAGACGATCGTGCTGACCGAGGGCTTCCGCGACCTCACCGTCGGGGGGCTCGCCGAGCGACTGCGGTGCTCCCGCCGGACGTTGTACGAGATCGCCGACAGCAAGGACGGCCTCGTCCTGATCGTGATTGACCGGCTGATGCGGCGGCTGGCGCGGGTCGCGCGCGACGCCGCGGCTCGCGAGCAGACGTTGCTCGACCAGGTGCGCGCGTTCCTCACCAAGGGCCTGACCGAGCTGCACCGCGCCACCCTCAGCTTCACCGAAGACGTGTCCGCGTCTGCCGAGGCCGCGTTGCTGGTCGCCTCCCACTTCCGTTACGCCCGCAGCGTCGTCGAGCGGATGCTGATCCAAGGCATGGAGACCGGCGAGTTCCGCCAGATTCATCCGCGCATCACCGCGGAGACCTTCGACGCGGCGTTGATGCGTCTGCTCGATCCGGGGGTCCTGCGCGACGCGGGCGTGAGCTTCGCCGACGCCGTCGAGGAGTACCTCACGTTGTTCACCGACGGCATTCGAGCCCCAGGGAAAGGAACGTCATGACCCTCACCCGTGCTTTGCACCGAACCGTGCAGCAGGACCCGGCCAAGCCGATGACGGTCTTCCGTGACCGCACGCGCACGCACGGCGAGGTCTTCGAGCGGGTCTCGCGACTCGGCGGCGCGTTGCGCGGCCTGGGCGTGGGTGACGGCGACCGGGTGGCGATCCTCGCGCTGAACTCCGACCGCTACTCCGACTTCCTGCTGGGTACGGCGTGGGCCGGTGGCGTCGTGAACCCGCAGAACATCCGCTGGGCGCCGCCCGAGCTGGCGTTCGCCTTGAACGACTCCGAGACCGGCATCCTGTTCGTCGACGACCTGTTCGCCGGCGTCGGTGAGCAGCTGCTCGTCGAGGTCGACTCCCTCCACACGCTGGTGTACGTCGGCGACGCCGAGACCCCGCCGGGCATGCTGTCGATGGAGGAGCTGATCGCGGGCAGCGATCCCGCGCCGGACCGCTCGCCGCGCGACCACGAGATGGTCGGGCTGTTCTACACCGGCGGCACTACCGGTCAGCCGAAGGGCGTGATGCTCAGCGCGGCGAACCTGCTGACGTCCGCGCTCGGCTCGCTGTCGTCGGGCTCGTTCGTCGGGCCGGACGCTCGCTTCCTGCACGCCGCGCCGATGTTCCATCTGGCGGACCTGGCGGCGTGGTTCTCGGTGCTGCAGATGGGCGGGCAGCACGTGATCGTGTCGCACTTCGACGTACCGCTGGTGTTGGAGGCGATCCAGGAGCACCACGTCTCCGATGTGCTGCTGGTGCCCACGATGATCCAGATGGTCACCGACGCGCCGTCGCTGCCTGACTACCACGTGACCAGTCTCGAGCGGATCATCTACGGCGCGTCGCCGATCGACGACGACCTGCTCGCTCGCGCGATGAAGGCGTTCCCCAACGTCAGCTTCAGCCAGGCATACGGGATGACCGAGCTGTCGCCGGTCGCGACGATGCTGTCGGCGCAGGACCATCTCGACGAGCTGAACCCGCACCGCCGCCGCTCCGCCGGCCGTGCCGCGCCGCACGCGATGGTCACCATCGTCCGAGACGACGGCAGCGTTGCCGACACCGGCGAGGTCGGCGAGATCGTCGTCGCCGGACCGCACGTGATGTTGGGCTACTGGCGCCGTCCCGACGAGACCGCAGCGGCGCTGCAGCCGGACGGCATGCACACCGGCGACGCCGGCTACCTCGACGCAGACGGCTACCTGTTCGTCGTCGACCGGATCAAGGACATGATCATCTCGGGCGGGGAGAACATCTACTCCGCCGAGGTCGAGAACGCGCTGTGCGCGCACCCCGCGGTCGCGACCTGCGCGGTCGTCGGGGTGCCGGATGACAAGTGGGGCGAGATCGTCCACGCCGTCGTCGTGCTCCAGCCGGGTGCGGAGGCGACGGCGGATGACCTCGTCTCCTTCGCCCGAGAGCAGATCGCCGGCTACAAGGTGCCACGTCGCGTCACCTTCACCGACGCGCTCCCGATCTCCGGCGCGGGCAAGGTTCTCAAGCGCGTCCTGCGCGACGAGCTCGCTACGCAGACTCACGGATGACTACCCATCGTTCGGTTTCGAGCGCATGCCGACCGACCACCCTGCCTGAGGCGAAAGGGGTCAGCCCGTGCCGATGAGACCGCAACTGTCCAGCCGGGCCGGCCTCGCGATCGGGGCGTTGTCGATCGCGCTTGCCGCAGGCTGCGGCAGCACGGTCGAGCCGTCGACCGAGCAGACGATCGGACCGATCAACGGCCTCGGCGTACCAAGCGTGACGATCGGCACCGCGCCGGCCACCACGACCGTTCCCGGTACGACGACAACGACTGCTCCGGGCGGGGCGACCGTGCCGGGACTGACCGGCAACGGCAAGAGCGGCGGCACGGTGACCGCGCGGACGTCGACGGCGGCAACCGGCACCGGACCGGGCAGCACGTCCCCGGGCGCGACGACGACGCCGACCGGGACGCAGCCGACGCACGCCCCGGTCGAGACCGGCCCGATCACCGTCGGTTTCCTCACGACGGCGACGTCCAACGCGTCCTCGAGCGGCGCGTCGCTCGGCAACACGGTGACGGAGACCAGCGTCGACCAGGCGCTCGTCAACGCGATCGACAAGCAGGGCGGGCTCGACGGTCGGCAGCTGAAGGTGGTGTTCGCGCACACCGACACCGGTTCGTCGAACTGGGACAACGACTTCCAGGCGGCGTGCGAGACGTTCACTCAGGATCATCACGTCGACGTCGTGCTCGGTTACGAGTTCAACTACGAGCCCGACTTCGAGTCCTGTCTGGCCAAGCAGGGCATCCCCCATCTGACCGACGGTTTCAACGTGCCCGGCACCGCGGAGCTCGCGCAGTACCCGCTGTTCTGGTCGCTCGACGTGCCGACGATCGGGCAGCGTTCGATCGCGAAGTTCCAGGGTGCGATCAACACCGGGTTCCTGACGTCGAAGGACAAGCTCGGCATCCTGCTCGACGACTGTCCCGGCACCCAGACGGCGTGGAAGGCGCAGGTGCTGCCGTTCCTCCTGTCACACCACATCGACGTGGCGTCGACGTTCTCCACGGCCTGCAGCACGGGAAACAACGCGGCCGTCACCTCGGCGATCGGCAGCCTCACCAACGGTCTGCTGAAGTTCCGCAGCGAGGGCGTCGACCGGATCAGCTTCGTGGCGGTCTCCGAGGCGCCGGTGCTCTACCTGGCCTCCACCGCCGCCAACGCGCAGGGCTATCGCCCCGGGTGGATCGTCTCCTCGCTCGGCCAGCTCGCGATCATCGGCGGCGAGTCGCCGATGCCGGAGATGCAGAACACCCACGGCTACGGGTGGCTGCCGAGCCAGGACGTGCCGCCGGCGTACGCCCCGAAGGAGAACGCCGCGCAGCACCGCTGCCTGTCGTTGCTGCACTCGCAGAAGGTTGACCCGAGGTCGGCAGCCGACTACGGCTACGCGTACAACGCGTGTGAGGCGGTGTTCGTCTACGAGGCGGCGCTGAAGGCCGACGGCGGCAACTCCGACGGACAGGCCATCAGCAACGCGATCAGCAACTTGGGCAACTTCCAGAGCACGCTCAACCTGTACGGCAAGTCGGTCTTCTCCTCCGCCCGTCGCAATGACGCGCCGGAGTACTACAAGCCGATCAACTGGGACGGCGGCTGTCATTGCTTCCGCTACGGCAGCCAGACCTACAAGATGCCGAGCTAGGGGCGCGTGATGCCACGCAGCTACGGCGACCCGAGCAAGCATCGTCTGCCTATGCACATGCGGGCGCTGGTGAAGGCGAACGATCTCGCCCAGCGACTCAAGCTGGCGCCGTCGATGGGGGACTACATCACCAAGACGCCGCACGACGTGCGTCAGGTGGGTCATCCGGGATGGTGGATGACCTACCGCATCAACCCGTCGGTCACGACCGACGAGATCAAGATCGACAGCCGCGGCGGTCCGCTGAAGCTGCGGGTCTATCGCCCGGCCGGCGCCGCGCCGGACGCCCCGATCGTGCTTTACATCCACGGCGGCGGGTTCATGCTCGGCGGCCTCGAAGCGTGCGCCTGGATCTGCGGTGAGATCGCGGCGCAGACCGGCGCCGTACTAGCCGCGGTGGAGTATCGGCTCGCGCCCGAGCACCCGTTCCCGGCCGGCCTCGACGACTGCCGAGACGCCCTCGACTGGCTGGCCAACGGCAACCTCGACGGCACCGACCCGAACCGGATCGCCGTGGCGGGGGACAGCGCGGGCGGCAACCTCAGCGCTGCGCTCTGCCTCGAGGTGCGAGACACCCGCGGCCCGGCGATCGCCCACCAGACGCTGATCTACCCGTTCCTCGACTCGAAGCTGCGTGGCCAGTCGTGGCGGGAGTTCGCGGACAGCGGCGTGAACCTCGACGCCGGCGAGATGATGGTTCAGGCGTACGGCGGAGCGGAGCGCGACAACCCGCTGGTCAGCCCGCTGCTCTCACCCGACCTGTCGAACCTGCCCCCGGCGTTCATCGTCAACTCCGACTACGACGTGCTGCGCGACGACGGGTTCGCCTACGCCGCCGCGTTGCGTGAAGCCGGCGTCGAGGTGCGCCACTCGAACTACATCCGCGCGCCGCACGGCCTGCTGTCCATGCCACGGCTGCTGCCCGTCGCCCGGCAGATGATCGCCGAGATCACCGGTGAGATCAGCCGGCACCTGACTGCGGCCTGATCTGATGCTCAGCCGGGCAGTCGTCGTCGCAGCAGCGGGAGCGTTGTCCCTGCTGGGCACCGGCGGCTGCGCGACCAGCCTGCACGGGCTGGAGTTCCACAACGACAACCGGATGAAGATCGTCGAGCCGCACCAGAACGAGCTGGTCGCGAACCCGGTCACCCTCCGTTGGACGATGCGCGACTTCACGGTTGCCGGCCCCGGCGCCGGGCCGGTCAACGACGACACCGGCTACTTCGCGGTGTTCGTGGACCGCGCGCCGGTCAAGCCCGGGCAGACCCTGGCCGCCGTCAGCAAGCACACGCCGTCCTGCCAGCACACGACGTTGTGTACGACGAAGTCCTACCTCGCCTCCGAGCAGGTCTACACGACGACGAAGGACGCCGTCACGCTGCCGGCCATCGCCGACTTGCTGAACAACCAGCTGTCGACGCAGTACCACACGGTGACCGTCGTCTTGATGAACACCGCCGGCGAGCGGATCAGCGAGAGCGCCTGGTCGGTGGAGTTCCGGATGCACTCCTCGGGAGTGACCTGATGGCGCGCCGCAAGCCTGCTCCGGTGTCGGCGGCGGCGGTCGCCGACCAGGCCACGGCCGAGATCGAACGAACGAAGGCGAGTCTGCGCGACGAGGCCCGGCGAACCCTCGGGGTGACCGGCGAGGACGCCACCACCGAGAGCTTCCGGACGTTGTCGCGCCGGCACGGGCTGTCGGCGTACCCGATCATCGCCCTCGGGCTGCTCTTCGTCGCAGACGGCTTCCAGGGCAGCGCGCTCACCGTCCTCACCCCCAACGTCAGCGCTGCCCTGGGTCTCGGCATCACCGGCATCACCGCGGCGTACTCCCTCGCGGCGGTCGCCGCCTTCGCCTCGCCGCTGCCGATGGCGGCGCTCGCCCAACGCAAGCCGCGCCGCGCGATGCTGGCGATCGTCACCGGCCTCGGCTGGACGGTCACGACGCTGTTCACCGGTCTGGTGATCTCGACCGCGGGGTTGCTGGTGATCCTCGCGCTGGACGGGCTGTCTTCGGGCAGCGTCCGCGCCGTTCACGTCCCGCTGATCGTCGACAGCTACCACCCGGCGATGCGGGCGCGCGCGGTGTCGGCGTACCAAGCGCTGGGGCAGGCCGGCCTCGTCGCCAGCCCGCTGCTGGTGTCCCTGCTCGCGGGTCCGTTCAACCTGACGTGGCGCGGGATCTTCATCGCGCTCGGGCTGCTCTCGCTGCTGCTGACGTCGGTGTCGGTGTTCCTGCGCGACCCGGGCTTCGGCAAGTGGGACACCGAGCAGCTCAAGAGCAGCGTGCACGCAGTGCACGGTGAGGACGGGCTGCAGGCGTCGGACGTCGCCCTCGGCTTCTGGGAGATCTGCCGGCGGGTGACGATGATCCCGACGGCCAGACGGCTGATGGCCGCGGCGACCGTGATCGGGATGATGCTCATCCCGTTCTCGACCTTCATCTCCTTCTTCCTGTTGCAGCGGTGGAACCTGGACGCGAGCTCTCGCGGACTGTTCTTCGCCTACAGCAGCGCGATGTCGGTGGTGGCACTGCTCGTCTTCGGCGTCCGCGCCGAGCGTCAGTTCCGCCGCAGTCCTTCTGCGATGCTCCGCTCGACGGGCTGGCTGCTGTCGGGCGGCATCGTGTGCATCGGGTTCGGCGGGCTCTCGCCGTGGTTCGGCGGGATGCTCGCCGGCTTCGGGGTCGGCACCGGCCTGGTCTACGTGCTCCTGCCGGGCGTGTACCTCGCGCTGATGACGATCGTCCCGGCCAACATGCGTCCGCACGCGCAGTCGCTCGTCACCATCTTCATCGGCTTGGGCAGCCTGCTCGGCGCGTTGCTGCTCGGCAACATCGACGAGCAGTACGGCCCGCACGTCGCTCTCGTGGTGATCGCGGCGGTCGGGGTGTTCGGCGCGATCGTGGTGTCGAGCGCAGGTCGGTTCATCGACGCCGATCTCGATCGGATGATCGACGAGGTCCTGGAAGAGGAGGAGATCAAGCGGATCACCGCGTCCGGCACTCACCTCCCGATGCTCGCCGCCCGCGGCATCGACTTCTCCTACGGCCAGCTGCAGGTGCTCTTCGACGTCAACTTCACCGTCGACGACGGCGAGATGGTTGCGCTGCTCGGCACCAACGGTGCCGGCAAGTCGACCCTGCTCAAGGTGATCTCGGGCATCGGGCTGCCCAGCAAGGGAAGCGTGCGGTTCCGCGGCCAGGAGATCACCTATCTCGACGCCGAGCGACGGCTGCGCCTGGGCATCACCCAGATCCCGGGCGGACGGGCCGTCTTCGGTCCGATGACCGTGCTCGAGAACCTGCGCAGCTACGGCTTCAGCCTCGACGTCTCGCGGCGTGAGCTCAACCGGTCGATCGAGGCCTGCTTCGCGGCGTTCCCTCGCCTCTACGAGCGGCGTACGTCGCTTGCCGCCACCCTGTCCGGCGGCGAGCAGCAGATACTCGGCCTGTCCAAGGCGCTGATGCTCCAGCCGAAGCTGCTCGTCATCGACGAGCTCAGCCTCGGCCTCGCGCCGGTCATCGTCGGTCAGCTGCTCGAGATGGTGAAGCAGATCAACGCCGCCGGCACCGCCGTCGTACTCGTCGAGCAGTCCGTCAACATCGCGCTGAACCTCGTCGATCACGCCTACTTCATGGAGAAGGGCGAGATGCGCTTCGACGGGCGAAGCGCCGATCTGCTCGCTCGCGACGACCTGCTGCGGGCCGTCTTCCTGCAGGGCGCGGCGGTGGCCGGATGAGAGTCCAGCTCAAGTGGAAGTGGCTCGTCGCGGCGGCGGTCTTCGTCGCGGCGGTGGTGGTCGCGAAGCTCGTGCTGATCGTGCTCGGCCACCACGGCGTGATCGACACGTCGGCCACGCCGATGCAGGTCGTCGTCCTGGGCGGAATGACCGGGATGACCTACGGCCTGCTCGGCGTCGGCCTGGTGCTTGTCTACCGCAGCAATCGCATCATCAACTTCGCGCACGGCAACATCGGTGCCTTCGGCGCAGCGTTCTTCGGGGTCGCGGCGGTCAAGTGGCACGTGCCGTACTGGATCGCCTTCATTCTGGCGATGGCGCTGTCCGGCCTCGTCGGCGTGGGCACCGAGGCGGCCGCGGTACGCCGGCTGCGCAACGCGCCGCTGCTGATGAGCGTCGTCGTGACCCTCGGCATCGGGCAGTCCCTCGTCGTCTTCTCGCTGGTCGTCAACTCGACGGCGAGCGCCGGCGCGACGTACCCGAGCCCGCCGTTCATGCCGACGTTCCACGTGCAGTCGTTGCTCGTGACGCAGGCGTACTCAGGGATGCTGATCCTCTCGCCGATCCTCGTGGTCGGTCTGGCGATCTTCCTTCGGGTGAGCAAGTTCGGGCTGGGCCTGCGCGCCGCCGCAGCCAATCCCGAAGCTGCGCGGATGGCCGGCATCTTCGCCGGGCGGATGTCGTCGCTGGCCTGGGCGATCGCGGGGAGCATCTCGGCGTTCACCGCGATCCTCATCGCACCCGCGCAGGGCTTCGTGAGCGGCGACGAGTTCGGGCCGGACCTGATCCTTCGGGCGATGACCGCCGCTGCGATCGGGCGGATGGACAACCTGCCGGCGACGTTCTTCGCGGGCATCGGTCTCGGCATCGTCGAGAACGTCCTGGAGTGGGACACCAACAACACCGGCGTCGTCCAGATGGCGCTGTTCGTGCTCGTGCTCGCGGTCCTCCTGTTGCAACGCCGCCGCGGCGGCCGCGCCGAGGAGAAGAGCAACTGGGCGTCGGTCCAAGCGCTGCGCCCGCTACCGGAGCAGCTGCGGCGACTGCCCAGCGTGCGGCTGCTCGGCCCTTCGATCGCGATTGCGTTCTTCGGCCTGCTGGCGGTGGTGCCGGTGGTGTTCACCAACAACGCGACGCAGACCGTCACCTTCTTCATCGCGGCAGCCATCGTCGGTTTGTCGATCACGGTGCTGACCGGTCTCGGCGGCCAGCTGACCCTCGGCCAGTTCATGGTGGCGGGCATCGGCGCGGTCGTGTCGTTCCAGGTGTCCAGTCGCGTCGGTGACTTCCCGCTGGCGCTGCTCTACGCCGGATTGGCCGCCGGCGTCGTGTCGGTGCTCGTCGGGCTGCCGGCACTTCGGCTGCGCGGTCTGATGCTGACCATCACCACGTTGGCGTTCGCGATCGCCGGACCCGCCTGGCTGCTCGGTCGCGGTTTCATGTTCGGCGACGGTGTGGCGCCCGGCGTACCGATCGTTGACGGTCGGGCGCTCGACACCGGCCACGAGTACTACTACTTCGCCCTCGTGCTGTTCTTCATCAGCTTCGTGATCTGCGCCAACGTGCGCCGCGGTGGTTTCGGCCGACTGCTCGTCGCGATCCGCGACAACGAGGACAACGCGCGGGCGTTCACCATCCGAGCCAGCCTCGTGAAGATGCAGGGCTACCTCATCGCCGGGTTCGTCGCCGGCATCGGCGGTGCGACGTACGCGCACTCGCTGTCCTCGGTCGATGCGTCGGTGTTCTCCGATGACTTGTCGATCAAGGTCGTCGTGATGACGGTGCTCGGTGGGATCTCCTCGTTGGCGGGACCGATCATCGGGTGCGCGTGGATTATCGGCATCCCGAAGCTGCCGAAGCTCGGCAACCTCGGGCTGGCCGCGACGTATTTCGGAGCGACGGCGATGATCCTGTGGCGTCCCAACGGCTTGATCAGCTTCGTCGAGACTCCGCGCCGCCTCGTCGTCACCGCGCTCGCCCGGCTGCACGGGGTGGACGCGAATGAGGCGTTCCGCCGCGACCGATCGGTGGCGGCGGCCGAGGTCGCGACGGTCGGTGCTGCGGCGATCCCGGCGCGTCCAGCCGTGTTGGTGTCGGTGCCGGTGGCGGTGCCGGTGCAGCGCGCCGCCGTCCGGCCGACGATCCTCGAGGTGCGCGGCCTGGTGAAGCGCTTCGGCGGCGTCACGGCCGTCAACGACGTGTCGTTCTCAGTGCTTCGCGGCGAGACGCTCGGGCTGATCGGGCCGAACGGTGCGGGCAAGACCACGACCTTCGAGCTGCTCGGCGGCTTCACCAAGCCGGACCAGGGCACCGTTCACTTCGACCGCCGCGACGTCTCGCACCTCGGCCCGGAGTCTCGCGCGCGACTCGGTTTGATCCGGTCGTTCCAGGACGCCGCGCTGTTCCCGACGATGACGATCGAGGAGGTCGTGACGCTGGCGCAGGAGCGGATCAGCGGGTCGTCGTTCCTCGGCTCGGTGCTCGGCATCTCCGGTCGCTCCGAACGAGCCAAGCGGGAGCGCTCCCGTGAGCTGATCGGGTTGCTCGGCCTCGACGCCTACCGCGACCGCCAGATCCGTGAGCTGTCGACCGGCACGCGCCGCATCAGTGAGATCGCCTGCCTGGTCGCCCTCGAGCCGACCTGCCTGCTGCTCGACGAGCCGTCGTCGGGCATCGCGCAGCGCGAGACGGAAGGGTTGGGCACACTGCTCGAGGACCTCAAGCGCCGGCTCGATCTGACGTTGATCGTGATCGAGCACGACATCCCACTGATCATGGGAATCTCGGACCGGATCGTGGCGATGGCCGACGGTTCAGTGATCTGCGAGGGCCTGCCGGAAGTCGTCCGCAGCAACCCGATGGTGGTCGACGCCTACCTCGGCGGCAGCATCACCGCGATCGAACGATCGGGGGCCGGCGTTGGCTAGGTCCGGCTCGCGTCGTCGATGGCTCGCGGTTGCGACCGCCGCGGTGAGTCTCCTGCTTGCCGGGGGTGGCGTCGCCTCCGCGCTCACGGTCGGCACGGACCGCATCGCCGCCGCGGCGAGGTTGGTGGGCGACGCCCGGGTCGGTGACAAGGCCGAGGCGTGGTACGCCTCGCCATCAGGTGCGCTGTGCCTGCCCCTGGTCGGCTGCGTGCCGGTGCCGGTCTCGCTGCCCGCCTACCCCGCAGGGACGCTGCACGTCGGGGTGACCCTTGGACTGACGTCGACCCGCAGCTACGTCGTACCCGACCTGCCCTCCTCCGCGACGGCGCTGCCGGCTTCCGGCACCTTGATGGTGCCGGTGGACAGCAGCCCCCAGGCCGGAACATTCGATCTCGGCTCGGCCCGGATCAAGGCCTGTCTCACCACCGGACAGCCGCCCTCGCAGTCGTCCGCAAAGAGCGAGTCGACGGGCGCGGCGCCGACCGTCGACTGCGCGGTGTCGGCCCCGGCTCGTTACGACGCGGAGATCCACGCCTTCCGCGTCGACCTGACGCCGTTCCTTGCGAAGTGGCGGCACGGGCGGCCCGAACGCGGGATCGCGCTGCTGCCGGCTGCCGGAGGCGCCGCGCTCGCCGACTGGCAGGTCGCCCTCGACGGCAAGGGCGCCGCTGCCACCTCGATCTACTCGCTGTTCGCCACCACCTCGCCGCACCAGGCTGCGCCGACGCCGTCGACGAGTCCGAGCACCACGGCCACCGTCCCGCCGACGGCGGTGGTGCCGCCCGGGCCCGGCGTGGCGCTGCCCGGGATCGGTGAGGTCAGCCCGGAGAGCTCGCCACCGGCGATCGCCGCGCCGGTTCAACCGGCGGTGTACTTCGTGCGCTCGACCCGCTTTCGCTATCCCGCCATCTTCATCGCGCCGCTCGCGATCCTCGCCGGCGTGGTGTTCTTCGCCCGACTGTTCACGGGTACGACGACCCGTCCCCGCAACAAGATGACCGTGCACCGGATCGAGAATGGGAGCTGACGGCAGCGATGGCTGACTTGGACACGAGAGCGCCGCGGTCCCGGCTGCGGGCCATCACCGACCCTTCCTCGACCGCCTTGGTGTACCTCGGCATCGTCGTCGCGGCGGTCGGCTTCGTCCTGCTGGTGATCGGCTGGTCCGACGTGGCAGGCACGATCGACGTGGGCCGGCAGATGCCGTACCTGATGTCGACCGGGCTTCCCGGGATCGCGTTGGTCATGGTCGGGCTGGTGCTGGTCAACATCAGCGTCCGGCGGCAGGACAGCGCAGAGCGGGCTCGCCAGATGAGCGCCCTGACCGAGTCGCTCGACAAGCTGCGCAGCTCTGATCAGCGATGAACCGCTTGCGCGCCGTATTGGTGCTCGCCGGGATCCTCGTCGCCGGCTTTGCCGGATTCGGCTGGGCGTGGCACGGCGCGAAGCACGCGACGTACGTCCCGTTGCAGGTGCCGTGGGTGATGTCCGGCGGGCTCGGCGCGCTCGCGCTCGTAGGCCTTGCGGCGGCCGCATGGCACATCGACCTCGCCCGACGCGACGACGTCGATCATCGCGCCGAGTGGGACCGCTTCACCGAAGATCTCAGCGAGGTCCTCGCCGAGCGCCGCTGACCGGCCTCCCTTTTCCCGAAGTAGCACACAAAGTGGCCCTCGAACCGGACACCCGGCCACAAACTAGGGCAGCCGCGGCGGCCTTGTGTGCTACTTCGGGCCCGTGGCGGGGGCGAGCAGCAGGTGCGTCATGTGCTTCCAGGCGGCGATTCTGGCCGCGGTGGACCGCTCGCTGCGGATCACGCGGGCTCGCGCTGCGCCGCGCATCGCGTCGACGATGACGAGCAGCGCCACCTCGAAGTTCGGGTGGTGGACGTACTCCGCCCACTGCGTCGCCGCCATGTCGCGGATCTGGTCGCGCAGCATCCGGTTCTGACGGGTCAACGCCTCGCGGAGCTCGGCGTCGTTGCGTGCGGCCGACCACAGCTCGTCGGCAGCGACGGCGAGTGGGCTGTTGAAGGTACGCCAGAGCGCGTCGATCCCGTCATCGATCCCGCGATGCGTGGGCGAGGCGTAGAACGCTTCGCGCTGCGCGGCGAAGAGCTCGTCGATCGCCGCGACCAGAAGTTCCGCCCGCGACGGGAAGTGGTGCAGGAGCGCGCCGCGTGAGACCCCTGCGCGACGCTGCACCTCGAGCGTGGTCGTCGCGGCATGGCCGAGCTCGACCAGCGAGTCGACGGTCGCGGCGATGATCACCGCCCGCGTCGCCGCACTGCGCTCGGCTTGCGTGCGCCGTACGGCGACCGGCATCAGGACAGCAAGCCGCGAGCGACGTGAGTGATCTGGACCTCGTTGCTGCCGGCGTAGATCATCAGCGACTTCGCGTCCCGGGCCAGCTGTTCGACGCGGTACTCGGACATGTAGCCGTTGCCGCCGAACAGCTGCACCGCCTCCATCGCGACCTCGGTCGCCGCCTGCGAGGAGTAGTACTTCATCGCGGAGGCTTCGGCCAACGTCGGTGTCTTGCCCGCGCGGCGCAGCTCGATGGTGCGGAACACCATGTTCTGCACGTTCTGGCGCGCGACCTCCATGTTGGCGAGCTTGAGCTGGATCAGCTGGAACTCACCGATCTTCTGCCCCCACAGCTCACGGTTCTTCGCGTAGTCGATGCACAGCGACAGGCACTCCTCGATCACGCCGAGCGACATCGCGGCGATCCCGACCCGCTCGGTCGTGAAGTTGGAGCGCGCGCTCTCGCGGCCGTCCGCCGCGCCGGATCCGCCGCCGTCGAGCAGCCGGTCAGGCTCCAGGTACACGTCGGAGAAGAACAGCTGTCCGGTGGGCGAGGAATGGATGCCCATCTTCTTGAACGGCTTCGACTGGGTGAAGCCGTCCATCCCGGAATCGAGGACGAACGTCAGCACCGGCCGGCGGCGCTTGTCCTCGCTGGTGCCGTCGTCGAGCTTCGCGTAGACGACGGCGGTGTCGGCGTACGGGCCGTTGGTGATGAACGTCTTCTCGCCGTTGAGGACGTAGCCGTCGCCGTCCTTGCGGACGGTCGTCGTCATCCCGCCGAACGCGTCGGAGCCGGAGTTCGGCTCGGTGATCGCCCACGCGCCGACCTTGTTGAACGTCATCAGGTCCTTCGCCCAGCGCTCCTTCTGCTCGATCGAGCCGCGGGACATGATCGTGCCGCCGGCCAGACCCATGCTGACGCCCATCGCGGCGGTCAGGCCCATCGCGACCTTGGTCAGCTCGATCGACAGGATCAGCTGCATCGCGTCGTCGCCGCCGGCACCGTCGTCCGAACCGCCGGTCGAGCGCGTCGCGCCGTCCTTCTCCTTGGCGATTCGCTTGTCGAACGAGTCGGCCATCATCGCGTCGATGCCGAAGGTCGAGAACAGCTTGCGAATCAAGGCGTACGGCGGGAGCTCACCTGAGTCCAGCTCGTCGGCGTGCGGCCGAATCTCCGCGTTGACGAAGTCCCGGATCGCGTCGCGGATGGCGAGCTCGGTGTCTGACCAGCCGATCACTTATTCACTCCAGGCGGTGAGGCGCTGCTCGACCTCGGTGATCGTCCAAGGCTTGTCGGTCTCGGTCTTGCGACCGTAGGTCCAGCCGGTGAGCTCCGAGATCGAGCTGCCCGACACTTCGTACACCTTGCCCGTCACGTCGCAGTTCGCAGTCGACAGGTATGCGACGAGCGGGGAGATCGCGGCGGGGTCGAACGCGTCGAGCGCGTCGGCGCCTTCCGGCTTTGCCATCAGCTGGTCGATGCCCGGCGTCGCCAGGGTGAGCCGCGTGCGAGCCAGCGGCGTGATCGCGTTGACCCGCACGCCGTAGCGGCCGAGCTCCTGGGCGGCGACCAGCGTCATCGCCGCGATGCCCGCCTTCGCTGCGCCGTAGTTGACCTGACCCGGGTTCGGCAGCGTCGTACCCGAACCGGAGGAGGTGTTGACGACGGCGGCGTTGACGGCCGCGCCCGCCTTGCTCTGGTCCTTCCAGTACTCCGCCGCGTGCCGCAGCACGCAGAAGTGACCCTTGAGGTGTACGGCGATGACCGCGTCCCACTGCTCCTCTGACAAGCCCGCGAGGAACCCGTCGCGCAGGATGCCGGCGTTGTTGATCACTACGTCGAGCTGACCGAACTCCTCGATGGCCTGGGTCACCAGACCCTTCGCGCCGTCCCAGGTCGCGACGTTGTCGGTGTTCGCGACCGCGTGCCCGCCGAACGCTTTGATCTCCTCGACGACCTCGTGCGCCGGTCCGGCGTCGGAGCCGGAGCCGTCGTTCGCGCCGCCGAGGTCGTTGATCACGACGGCGGCGCCTTCACGGGCGAACAGCAGCGCATGCTCGCGCCCGATCCCACGGCCGGCTCCGGTGATGACAGCCACGCGTCCGTCGAGTGCTCCCACTGAAAGGTCTCCTATATATAGATGCGTGCCGGTCCGTTGAGCGGCGCGGTCAGTCTGCGATGACGGCGAGGCCGTCGCGGATCACGAGGTCCTCGCCCACTCGGGTCTCGTAGGCGTAGTTGGTCGCACCGGCCGACGAGCCGGTGGCGAAGAACGTCGTCTCGATGTCCTGACCGGGGATGACCGGCTTGGAGAAGCGCACCGCGAGACGGCGCAGCCGCTCGGTGTGGCCGTTGCCGAGCTCGGTCAGCGCGGCCCACGACGTGAACGCCATCGAGCACAGGCCGTGGGCGATGATGCCCGGCAGCCCGACGGACTTCGCGAACTCCGCATCGAGGTGAATCGGCATCGGGTCACCCGATGCCGGCGAGTAGCGGAACGTCTGGTCCTCGTCGACGTGTTGCACCGTCTTCGCCACCGGCGACAGGCCCGACGCCGCGGAGTCGAAGCGGTGGTCCGGCGCCTGCTCGCCCACGGTCTCGCCGGCGTCGATCCCGCGGATGAACGTCGACACGTACTGCTCGTTGACGAGCTCGCCGTTCGCGTCACGCGACTCGATGTACACGGTGCCGACGGTGCCGCTCGCCTTGCCCGCGTAGCCGACGACCTTGCCCTTGGAGGTGAGCTGGTCGCCGGCCTTGATCGGACGGTGGAAGGTGAAGTCCTGCTCGCCGTGCAGCACGAAGGGCGCGATGCTGTCGGGTGCGACCGCGAACAGCTGGCTCAACAGGATGTCGAAGATCGGTACGACGGCGAAGACCGGCGGTGCGATCTCGCCGGACAGGTGCGCCGCGATTGGGTCGTTGGTCGCCGCGGCGTACTGTGCGATCCGCTCGGCGGTGACGTCGAAGTGCTTCTCCGCGCTCCAGACCCCGACGCCGTCCGGGTTGAACTTCGTCTCGCTCATCAGGACGCCCGCTTGTACGCCGTGACGACCGCGGCGCCGCCGAGCCCGATGTTGTGCTGGAGCGCGACCTTGACGTTGTCCACCTGGCGCGCGTCCGCGTCGCCGCGCAGCTGCCAGGTGAGCTCGGCGCACTGCGCGAGGCCGGTGGCGCCCAGCGGGTGGCCCTTGGAGATCAACCCGCCGGAGGGGTTGACGACCCAGCGCCCGCCGTACGTCGTGTCGTTGTTGTCGACCAGCTTGCCGCCCTCGCCTTCCGCGCACAGCCCGAGCGCCTCGTAGGTCAGCAGCTCGTTGGCGGAGAAGCAGTCGTGCAGCTCGATGACCTGGACGTCGTCGGCGCTGATGCCCGCCTGCTCGTAGACCTTGCGCGCGGCTTCCTTGCTCATGTCGTAACCCACGAGCGTGGCGGCCGAGTTGTTCTCGAACGTGCTGCGCATGTCGGTGACCATCGCCTGCCCGACGATCTCGATCGCGCGGTCGCCGAGACCGTGCTCGTCGACGAACTTCTCACTCGCGATGACGGCGGCGCCCGACCCGTCGGAGGTCGGCGAACACTGCAGCTTGGTGAGCGGCAGCTTGTCGTAGATCACTTTCGACGCCTTGATCTCGTCGAGGGAGTAGACGTCCTGGAACTGCGCGTACGGGTTGTTCGCGGAGTGGCGGTGGTTCTTCTCGCCGATCTTCGCGAAGTGGTCGGGCGTGGTGCCGTACTTCTCCATGTGCTCGACGCCGGCCGCACCGAACATCCACGGCGCCAGCGGGAACGCGAGCTCGTACTTGTCGGTCAGCGCGACCACGTGCTTCTGCATCGGGTTCTCGCGGTCTTCGAACGTCGACTGGAGCGAACCGCGCTGCATCTTCTCGAAGCCGAGGGCCAGGGCGCAGTCGGCAACGCCGCTGCGGACCGCCTGGTTGGCGAGGTAGAGGGCGGTCGAGCCGGTCGAGCAGTTGTTGTTGACGTTGATCACCGGGATGCCGGTCAGGCCGAGCTCGTAGACCGCGCGCTGGCCGCAGGTCGACTCGCCGTACACGTAGCCGACGTACGCCTGCTCGACCTTGTCGTAGGAGATGCCCGCGTCCTCGAGGGCCTTTGTGCCGGACTCGCGTGCCATGTCGGGGTAGTCCCACTCGCGGCTGCCGGGCTTTTCGAACTTCGTCATCCCAACGCCGATGACGTATGTCTTCGCGGGCACTTGGTCTCCTTTGGGCCGGATCTAACAGTCAATGATGACTGTTAAGTGTGAGAGGCGTCAACGGGCCTGGCGAAAAGGTACTCGCGGCTGGTACGACTTGCGGTCGTGAGCTGGCAGAGCAAGGCCGTCGAACGACTCCTTCGAATCGCCCGCGGGGTGCAGCGCGGATCCGACGCGCAGGCCATGGAGCGGGCGATCCAGCGGGCGCGGTCCCGGGCGAAGGATCCCTCGCCGAAGGTGAAGCTGCTCCGCGACGATCTGGTGCTTGCGGAGGCGCAGCTGTTCGGGATGCGCGTGTTCGACCTACGGCTGCGAACCGGCGGGTCCGATCAGCACGTCGTCTACTACCACGGCGGGTCGTACACCTTCGACATCGCGCCGCCGCACTGGTGGTTCCTCACCCACCTGGCGCGTACGACGGGAGCGCGGATCTCGATCGCGATCTATCCGCTGGCACCGGAGTCAGCGGCGGCGAAGACGGTCCCGGTGGCGACCGACCTCGCCGAACAGATCATCGACGAAAGCAACGCGGGCACGGTGACGGTCATGGGCGACAGTGCCGGCGGCGGGCTGGCGCTCGCGGTCGCCCAGCAGCTGCTGGCACGAGGCAAGCAGCCACGTCAGACCGTCCTCATCTCGCCATGGCTCGACGTCTCGATGACCGATCCCGGCCTGCCCGCGATCGCGCCCCTCGACGCGATGCTCAACGTCGTCGGCCTGGCGCACTGCGGCCGTCTCTACGCAGGCGAGCTCGACACCTCCGACCCGCTGGCGAGCCCGCTGTACGGCGAGCTGGACGGCCTGGCGCCGATCGAGATCTACACCGGTACGCACGACCTCTTGAACGTCGACGCACACAACCTCGTCGAGCGCGCGAAAGGCCGAAACGTGCAGGTGACGCTGCATGAGGAGGCCGAGATGCCGCACGTGCACCCGCTGCTTCCGTTCATCCCGGAGGGCCGCCGCGCTCGCGACCAGATCGTCGCGAACGTACATAGCGGATAGCACCCAAACCTGCTGGACTTTCGGCCGTGGACGAGCACGACTTCCAACGAGCGTTCGATCGCGTCGGCACCTTCGTCTCATGGATCACCGCGGCCGCACTGGCGGGCGCGTTGAGCTTCGACCAGTACGGGTCGAACCACCCGCTGCACCACTGGCTCTACGTACTGCTGATGGGCGTGTGCGCACTGATCGCCGTCGCCTACGGTTCCCAGCTGGTCATCGCCGGGCGTACCGGCCAAGCGGGGCGTCTGCGGCTGTCGCCGAGCGGGTCGGTGTTCCAGCTGATCTTCAGCACCGCCGGGCTCACCTGGCTGTGCTCAGTCACTGACGGCATCGAGCGGCCGTTCTGGTTGTTCTTCATCGTCGCCCAGATCCCGGCGTCGATCAGCCTGCCGGTCGTCGTCACCGTCTTCTTCGGCTTCGCCGCGTCGGGTGGCGTGGTGTTGTCGTCGTTCATCGCCGGCACCGCGACCGACCACAACCGCGGCTCGCTGCTGCTCGTCTGCGCCTTGCTTCCGGTTGCGGCTTGGTACATCGCAACGATCACCGACGGGATCCGCCGTGCGCAGGAGAGCGCCGTCGCCGACAAGGAGCGGCTGGGCAGTGGGGTCGACGAGCTGTCGACAGTGATGGCGAGGGCGGCGCAAGGCGACCTCGGAGCCTCGGTCGGCGACGAGTCGTTCAACGACGAGTCACTGCGGAAGCTGGGCAGCTCGCTGGACCACACCCTCGGCTCGCTACGGCTGCTGGTCGGCCAGATCAGAGGTGGTGGTGAGCAGATCGTCGCTTCGGCGCACCAGCTGCTGGCGACGGCGGAGGAGCACGCGGCGTCGGCGACCCAGCAGTCGTCGGCGGTGTCGGAGACGACCTCGACGATCGAGGAGCTCGCGGCCACCGCGGCGCAGATCGCCGAGACCTCCGAGTCGGTCGCCCGCTACGCGGCCGAGACGCTGCGTCACGCCGAGGAGGGCCGCGAAGCGGTGTCCGCGTCAGTGGAGGCGATGGATACGATCGCGATGCGCGTCGAGCAGATCGGCACTCGCGCGGCATCGCTCGGGGAGAAGGGCCACGAGATCGGTCGCATCCTCGACGTCATCAACGACCTGGCGGACCAGACCAACCTGCTCGCCCTCAACGCCGCCATCGAGGCAGCCCGGGCCGGCGAGAACGGCCGCGGCTTCGCCGTCGTCGCCGCGGAGGTCCGCAAGCTCGCCGAGCGGGCACAGCAGTCCACCGGGCAGATCTCGGCCATCGTGGCGGAGATCCAGTCGGAGACCTCGGCCACGATCCTCGCCAGCGAGGAGGGCAGCAAGGACGTCCGTACCGGCTCCGAGCTGGCGCGCGGCGTCGTCGACGCGCTCGAGCGGATCTCGGCGATGGTGGACGAGACGACGACCGCCGCCAAGGAGATTTCAGTGGCGACCCAGCAGCAACGGTCGGCCTCGGACCAGGTCGTGGCGGCGATGACCCAGGTCTCGGACGTCTCGCGGCAGTACGCCATCGGCTCCAAACAGTCCGCCGCCGCCGCCGCCCAGCTCAACAACCTCGCTGCGGAGCTGCGGCTGGCCATCGCCCAGTTCAAGGTGGCCTGACGTGGCCGCGACCTACGCCGCGTCGCCCGGCGCCAACGGCGAGCACATGTTCAACCGGCTGACCAACGACTCCGCGGTGTCCTCCTTCATCAAGTTCGCGGCCATGGCGGCAGCGGTCGCACTCATCGCGCACGACACCCCCGGCCCGACGCGGGACCACCGCAACCTGCTGTTCGTCTGGATCGCGATCGGCGTCGCCTCGCCGGTCGGCGTGTTGATCCACAGCCGGATGAAGGCCAACCGACTTGGCGAAGCGGTCGTGCTGGGGATCATCGCCGGCGCGGACTTCGCCGCGTTGTTCGCGGCGCTGTGCCTGACCAACGCAGTCAGCGGCCCGTTCTGGGTCGTGACGATCATCAACACGATCGCCGCGGCCGTCATCGTTCCCAACCAGGCACTGGCTGTCGGGGTAGCGCTGGCGTACGGCGGGTCACTCGTCGGCGCCACTGCCATCGCGCACGACCTGAGCCGCGCGACGGCCGGACCACTCGTCGTGATCGGCCTCAGCTTCCCGTTGGTGGCACTGCTGGGCAACGCGGTCGCGTCACGGCTCGAGACGCAACGCACTCATGCCGACGCCGAGCGCGACCAGCTCCGGGCCACCGTCGAGGAGCTGTCCGCGGCACTCGCCCAGGCCGCTCGCGGCGACCTGTCAGTCGGGGTCAGCGCCGACTCCCTGTCCGAGGAGCTGCTCAGCCGGCTCGCCCACGCCTTCGACAACACTCTCGGCAACCTGCGCGGTCTGGTCACGCAGATCCGCAGCGGCGGCGAGCACATCGTGACCTCGGCGCACGAGCTGTTGGCGTCGGCGGAGGAGCATGCGGCGTCGGCGACGCAGCAGTCCTCGGCGGTGTCGGAGACGACGGCGACGATTGAGGAGTTGGCGGCGACGGCGGCGCAGATCGCGGAGACGTCGGAGTCGGTGGCGCGGTATGCGGCGGAGACGTTGCGTCATGCCGAGGATGGGCGTGAGGCTGTGTCGGCGAGTGTGGATGCGATGGACACGATCGCGCAGCGGGTGGAGCAGATCGGTGATCGGGCGTTGTCGTTGGGTGAGAAGGGTCAGGAGATCGGCCGGATTCTGGATGTGATCAATGATTTGGCGGATCAGACGAATCTGTTGGCGTTGAACGCGGCGATCGAGGCGGCGCGGGCGGGGGAGAACGGTCGCGGGTT